>NZ_JBUDGD010000054.1:0-35070 GCF_055484735.1 Pseudomonas sp. 15C
AGCCTGCTCGCGATAGCGGTGTGCCAGTCAATATTTGCATCGACTGACACACCGCTATCGCGAGCAGGCTCACTCCTACAGGGGTTTTGTGTCAGGGCTGCTGTTCGCGCAGCTCTTCTATGCTGATCTCGCGCATCCTGAATTTCTGAATCTTGCCCGTTACCGTCATCGGGAATTCTTCGACGAATTTGAAGTGCCGCGGCGTCTTGAAATGGGCGATGCGTTCCTTGCACCAGGCCTGCAATTGCAGCTCGGACGCACTGTGGCCAGGGTGAAACTTGATCCACGCGACGATCTCTTCGCCGTAGCGCGAGCACGGAATGCCGATCACCTGCACGTCGGCCACCGCCGGGTGAGTGAAGAAAAATTCCTCCAGCTCACGCGGATAAATGTTCTCGCCGCCACGAATGATCATGTCCTTGTTGCGCCCGGCGATATTGACGTAGCCGGCCTCATCCATGCTCGCCAGATCGCCGGTGTGCATCCAGCCCGCCTCATCGATGGCTTCAGCGGTGGCCTGCGGGTTGTTCCAGTAGCCGAGCATGACGCTGTAACCGCGGGTGCAGAGTTCGCCGATGGTGCCGCGCGGTACAAGGTTGCCGGCCTCGTCGATGATCTTGCTTTCCAGTTGCGGCTGGGTGCGGCCGACGGTGGTCACGCGCAATTCCAGCTCGTCGTTCGGCCCGGTCTGCAGCGACACCGGGCTGGTTTCGGTCATGCCATAGGCGATCTGCACTTCGCTCATGTGCATCTCGCTGATGACCCGACGCATCACTTCGATCGGGCACGTCGCGCCGGCCATGATCCCGGTGCGCAGGCTAGACAGATCGAACTCGCGGCGTTGCGGCTGATCGAGCATGGCGATGAACATGGTCGGTACGCCGTAGAGTCCGGTGGCGTGTTCTTCGGCGACGGTTTGCAGGGTCAGTAACGGATCGAAGGCGTCATTCGGGTAGATCATCGTGCTGCCGTGGGTGATGCAGCCGAGGTTGCCCATGACCATGCCGAAGCAGTGATACAGCGGCACCGGGATCACCAGACGATCACGCGGGGTCAGGCCGATGCTTTCACCGACCATGTAACCGTTGTTGAGGATGTTGTAGTGACTGAGGGTCGCGCCCTTGGGGAAACCGGTGGTGCCGGAGGTGTACTGAATGTTCACCGGTTGATCGAAGTGCAGGCTGTTGCTGCGTTCGCGCAGTTGCTCGGGCGTGACGCTCTGCGCGAGATCAGGCAATTGCGACCATGGCAGAAAACCTCGCGGCGGCTGCGCATCGAGGCTGATCACCCCACGCAGATCCGGCAGGCGCTCGCTGCTCAATTGGCCGGTGGCGTGCCCGGCCAGTTCCGGCAGCAGCCCCTGCAACATGCCGTGGTAGTCGGATGACTTGAACGACCCGGCGCAGACCAGCCACTGGCAGCCGGATTGCTTGAGCACGTATTCGAGCTCGGCGCTGCGATAGGCCGGGTTGATGTTGACCAGAACCACGCCGATTTTTGCCGTGGCCACCTGCGTGATGCACCACTGCGCGCAGTTCGGCGCCCAGATACCGAGGCGGTCGCCGGCTTGCAGACCTAGCGCGAGCAGCGCCCGGGCATGCACGTTCACTGCCTCGGCCAGTTGCCGCCAGGAATAGCGCAACTGCTGATGGCGGACCACCAGCGCTTCACCGTCCGGGTATTGCGCGACGGTTGCGTCAAACTGCTGACCGATGGTCAGCGCGAGCAAGGCCTTGTCCTGCGAACCACGGGTGTAGCTGCGCTGCGGTGCGGCACTGGGTTGATCCATGATGACCCCCTTCTTGTCTTTATTAGTGGGTATATCGAAATTACCCTGTAGGAGTGAGCCTGCTCGCGATGGCGATTATTCAGTCGACGAGGATGGTGACTGATCTGACGCCATCGCGAGCAGGCTCACTCCTACAGAAAGCACTGCGCTTTTCAATCCTGAATGGTCTTACTCTCGCCCAAGTTGACGTTAACGTAAAGTGTGATTGACAGTCATTCGTCGCAGGCTTACGTTAACGTAAAGGTGATAACTGACCGACCGTTTTCACTGCCACTACAAAAAAGCCAAAAGGTGCCGCATGAGCTATCCATCCCTGAACTTCGCCCTCGGTGAAACCATCGACATGCTGCGCGATCAGGTCCAGTCTTTCGTCGCAGACCAGATCGCCCCGCGCGCGGCGCAAATAGACAGCGACAACCTGTTCCCCGCCGACCTGTGGCGCAAATTCGGTGACATGGGCCTGCTCGGTGTCACCGTCCCGGAAGAATATGGCGGCGCTGGCCTCGGATATCTGGCGCACGTGGTGGCGATGGAAGAAATCAGCCGCGGCTCGGCTTCGGTGGCGTTGTCCTACGGCGCGCACTCCAATCTCTGCGTCAACCAGATCAACCGCAACGGCAATCACGAGCAAAAAACCAAATACCTGCCGCAGCTGATCAGCGGCGAACACGTGGGTGCGCTGGCGATGAGCGAGCCGAACGCCGGTTCCGACGTGGTTTCGATGAAACTGCGCGCCGACAAGCGCGGCGATCGTTTCGTGCTCAACGGCAGCAAGACCTGGATCACCAACGGTCCTGACGCCAACACCTACGTGATCTACGCCAAGACCGATCTGGAAAAAGGCCCGCACGGCATCACCGCCTTCATCGTTGAGCGCGACTGGAAAGGCTTCAGCCGCAGCAACAAGTTCGACAAGCTGGGCATGCGCGGCTCCAATACCTGCGAACTGTTTTTCGATGACGTTGAGGTGCCGCAAGAGAATATTCTCGGCGTGCTCAACGGCGGCGTGAAAGTCTTGATGAGCGGCCTCGATTACGAACGCGTGGTGCTCTCCGGCGGGCCGACCGGAATCATGCAGTCGTGCATGGACCTGATCGTGCCGTACATCCACGACCGCAAGCAGTTCGGCCAGAGCATCGGCGAGTTCCAGCTGATCCAGGGCAAAGTCGCCGACATGTACACCCAGCTCAACGCCAGCCGCGCCTACCTCTATGCGGTGGCGCAGGCCTGCGAGCGCGGCGAAACCACCCGCAAGGACGCCGCCGGGGTGATCCTCTACACCGCCGAGCGCGCCACGCAGATGGCCCTCGACGCGATCCAGATTCTTGGTGGCAACGGCTACATCAACGAATTCCCGGCGGGCCGTCTGCTGCGCGACGCCAAGCTGTACGAAATCGGCGCCGGCACCAGCGAGATCCGACGCATGCTGATCGGCCGCGAACTCTTCAACGAAACGAAATGAATTTCGTCAGCTGCAAGCCGCAAGCTACAAGCTGCAAGAGAAACGCGCTCTTGCCCCAACTTGCAGCTTGCCGCTTGTAGCTAAAAGCTGCTTACGGAGTAAGCCCCCCATGATTTTGCACACTCAGCTCAATCCGCGTTCAGCCGAGTTCGCCGCCAACAGCGCGGCAATGCTCAAGCAGGTCGACGCCCTGCACACGTTGCTCGCCCAAGTTGCACAGGGCGGCGGCGCCAAAGCCCAGGAACGACACACGTCGCGGGGCAAATTGCTCCCGCGTGAGCGCATCAACCGCTTGCTTGATCCGGGCTCGCCGTTTCTGGAAATCAGCCAGTTGGCCGCTCACGCGGTGTATGGCGAGGACGTGCCGGCGGCGGGCGTAATCGCCGGGATCGGCCGGGTCGAAGGCGTCGAGTGCATGATCGTCGCCAACGATGCCACGGTGAAAGGCGGTTCGTATTACCCGCTGACCGTAAAGAAACACCTGCGCGCACAGACCATCGCCCAGCAGAATCGTCTGCCGTGCATCTACCTGGTGGACTCGGGCGGCGCCAACCTGCCGCGTCAGGATGAAGTGTTTCCTGACCGCGAGCATTTCGGGCGGATCTTCTTCAATCAGGCCAACATGAGCGCGATGGGCATCCCCCAGATTGCCGTGGTCATGGGCTCGTGCACCGCAGGCGGTGCGTACGTGCCGGCGATGGCGGATGAAGCGATCATGGTGCGTAACCAGGCGACGATTTTCCTCGCCGGCCCGCCGCTGGTAAAAGCCGCGACCGGCGAAGTGGTCAGCGCCGAAGACCTTGGCGGTGCCGATGTGCATTGCAAGACCTCCGGCGTGGCTGACCATTATGCCGAGAGCGACGAACACGCCCTCGCCCTCGCCCGCCGCAGCGTCGCCAACCTCAACTGGCGCAAGCTCGGCGAAGTGCAGCAGCGCACGCCGATTGCGCCGCTGTACGCCAGCGATGAGTTGTACGGCGTGGTCTCGGCCGATGCCAAGCAGCCGTTCGATGTGCGCGAAGTGATTGCGCGGCTGGTCGACGGTTCGGTGTTCGATGAATTCAAGGCACTGTTTGGCACCACCCTGGTCTGCGGTTTCGCCCATCTGCACGGTTACCCGATTGCGATGCTGGCGAACAACGGCATCCTCTTCGCCGAAGCCGCACAGAAAGGCGCGCACTTCATCGAACTGGCCTGCCAGCGTGGCATTCCGTTGCTGTTTCTGCAGAACATCACCGGTTTCATGGTCGGGCAGAAATACGAGGCCGGCGGCATCGCCAAGCACGGCGCCAAACTGGTAACGGCAGTGGCCTGCGCCAAGGTGCCGAAGTTCACGGTGATCATCGGTGGCAGCTTCGGCGCCGGTAACTACGGCATGTGCGGGCGTGCTTACGACCCGCGTTTCCTGTGGATGTGGCCGAACGCGCGCATCGGCGTCATGGGTGCCGAACAAGCCGCCGGTGTGCTGGTGCAGGTCAAGCGCGAGCAGGCTGAACGCAGCGGTCAGGCGTTCACCGCCGAACAGGAAAACGAGATCAAGCAGCCGATTCTCGACCAGTACGAAGAACAGGGTCACCCCTACTATTCCAGCGCACGACTGTGGGACGACGGCGTCATCGACCCGGCGCAGACCCGCGATGTACTGGCCCTGGCCCTTTCCGCGTCGCTGAACGCGCCAATCGAACCGAGCCGCTTCGGCGTGTTCCGGATGTGATGCTTTCTGTAGGAGCGAGCCTGCTCGCGAATAAGGTCTGTCAGGCAGCGAATGCATCGCCTGATACATCGCTTTCGCGAGCAGGCTCACTCCTAAAGAAACCGTGGAGACGGATGAATATGAGCGACTTCAATACCCTTGAACTGCAAAGCGACCCACGCGGTTTCGCCACGCTGTGGCTCGACCGCGCCGAGAAAAACAACGCCTTCAATGCCGAGATGATCCGCGAACTGATCCTCGCTCTGGACAAGGTCGCCAGCGACGCCAGTCTGCGCTTCCTGCTGGTGCGCGGCCGTGGCAAGCACTTCAGCGCCGGCGCCGATCTGGCGTGGATGCAGCAATCGGCCGAGCTCGATTACCACACCAACCTCGACGACGCCCGCGAGCTGGCCGAGCTGATGTACAACCTCGCCAAGCTGAAGATTCCTGCGCTGGCGGTGGTGCAAGGTGCCGCGTTCGGTGGCGCGCTGGGGCTGATAAGCTGCTGCGACATGGCGATCGGTGCCGATGACGCTCAGTTCTGTCTGTCGGAAGTGCGTATCGGCCTGGCGCCTGCAGTGATCAGCCCGTTCGTGGTCCAGGCAATCGGCGAACGCGCGGCGCGGCGCTATGCGCTGACGGCCGAACGCTTCGGCGGACAGCGGGCGCGTGAGATCGGTTTGCTGTCCGAAAGCTATCCGCCAGCCGAACTCGAGCAACAAGTCGACCAGTGGATCAACAATCTGCTGCTTAACAGCCCTGCTGCCATGCGCGCCAGCAAGGACTTGCTGCGTGAGGTCGGCCATGGCGCGCTGACCCCGGCGCTGCGCCGCTATACCGAAAATGCCATCGCCCGTATTCGCGTCAGCCCTGAAGGCCAGGAAGGCCTGCGCGCCTTCCTGCAAAAACGTCCGCCGAGCTGGCAAGCCGCAACCACCACCGAGGAGCCGCGTTGATGAGCGCACCCGTTCTCACCACTCTGTTAGTGGCCAACCGTGGCGAAATCGCCTGCCGCATCATGCGCACCGCCAAGGCCCTGGGCCTGACCACCGTCGCGGTGCACAGCGCCACTGATCGCGAAGCGCGGCACAGCCGTGAAGCGGACATCCGCGTCGATCTGGGCGGCAGCAAAGCGGCCGACAGTTATTTGCAGATCGACAAGTTGATCGCGGCGGCCAAGGCCAGCGGCGCTCAAGCGATCCATCCCGGTTATGGATTTCTCTCCGAGAATGCCGGTTTCGCCCGCGCCATCGAAGCGGCCGGCTTGATTTTCCTCGGTCCCCCCGCCTCGGCCATCGACGCCATGGGCAGCAAATCCGCGGCCAAGGCGCTTATGGAAACGGCCGGCGTGCCGTTGGTGCCGGGTTACCACGGCGAAGCGCAGGATCTCGATACCTTCCGCGCGGCCTGCGAGCGCATCGGCTATCCGGTGCTGCTCAAAGCCACCGCCGGGGGTGGCGGCAAAGGCATGAAAGTGGTCGAGGACGTCAGCCAGCTGGCCGAAGCGCTGGCCTCGGCGCAGCGTGAGGCGCAGTCGTCGTTCGGCGACTCACGGATGCTGGTGGAGAAATACCTGCTCAAGCCGCGGCATGTGGAAATCCAGATCTTTGCCGATCAGCTTGGCCATTGCCTGTACCTGAATGAGCGCGATTGCTCGATTCAACGACGTCACCAGAAGGTCGTCGAGGAAGCCCCCGCGCCGGGCCTGTCCGCGGAACTGCGGCGGGCGATGGGCGAAGCGGCCGTGCGCTCGGCGCAGGCGATCGGTTATGTCGGCGCGGGGACTGTGGAGTTCTTGCTGGACGCACGCGGCGAATTCTTCTTCATGGAAATGAACACGCGGTTGCAGGTCGAGCATCCGGTGACTGAAGCCATCACCGGTCTGGACCTGGTGGCGTGGCAGATTCGCGTCGCCCGTGGTGAGGCGCTGCCGATGACTCAGGAGCAGGTGCCGCTCAACGGTCACGCGATTGAAGTTCGCCTGTACGCAGAAGATCCGGCGAATGACTTTCTACCGGCGACCGGACGTTTGGCGCTGTACCGCGAATCCGCTGACGGACCGGGGCGTCGCGTAGACAGCGGCGTCGACGAAGGCGATGAAATCTCGCCGTTCTATGATCCGATGCTCGGCAAGCTGATCGCCTGGGGCGAGGACCGTGAACAGGCCAGACTGCGCTTGTTGAGCATGCTTGACGAATTTGCCATCGGCGGTTTGAAGACCAACATCAACTTCTTGCGGCGGATCATTGCGCATCCGGCATTTGCTGCCGCTGAACTGGATACCGGGTTTATTCCGCGCTATCAGGAGCAACTGCTGCCAGCGGCGCAACCGTTGAGCGATGCGTTCTGGAACGCGGCGGCGCAAGCGCTGGCGCAGAGTCTGCCGCAGCGTACGCGCGTGGATGATCCGGCTTCGCCGTGGTCTCACAACAGCGGTTTACGCACAGGCTTGCCAGGCGAAACAACCCTGCATTTGAGTTGCGAAGGTCAGGATAAAGCGCTGACGTTGAATGACACCGGCAATGCCAGACTGAGCGGCGAAGCACTCATCGTGGAAGAAGCAGGTGTGCGCCGTAGTTTGCGCACCATTCGCCAGGGCGATGCGCTGTATCTGCAATGGGACGGCGAGTTACGACGTATCGAAACGTACGACCCGATCAGCGCCGTCGATGCCAGTCACAGCCATCAGGGCGGTCTGACTGCACCAATGAACGGCAGCATCGTCCGCGTGCTGGTCGAGGCCGGCCAATCGGTCGAGGCTGGGGCGCAATTGGTGGTGCTGGAAGCGATGAAAATGGAGCACAGCGTTCGCGCGCCGCATGCCGGGGTGATCAAAGCGCTGTATTGTCAGGAGGGCGAAATGGTCGGCGAAGGCAGCGCTCTGGTGGAGCTGGAAGCCGTGTAAATGAAGGATCGATCCTACGCCTGGCGAGGATCGATCTGACTAGTAACGCGCCGTGGCCTGCACCACGACGCCAATGATTCGACACTCATCGGTCAGCAGGGCTTTCGGCCAGGTTGGGTTGAGCGGTACCAGGTACCGCTGGCCGCCCTGTTCGTCGAGTTTGCGGAAAATCGCTTCCGGGCTGTCGGGCCACTGGGCAATCACCAGTTTGCCTGGCACCGCCTCAACCGCCGGATCGACCAGAATCAGCATGCCTTCGGCAATGCTCTGGCCAGTCGGCGCGGTCATCGAGTCCCCCGCTACCGTCAACCAGAACGCCGCGCCGCGTGCGTGGTAATCGGTGAGTTCGAAGCGCTGTTTAGCGGAGGCCCTGGTGTAGGACGCCGGGTCGCCTTCGCGCACCTCGCAAGTCGTCTGCCAATCGCTGACCGGGTAACGGAAGTACGGGTTGTACTTCTGCGCCAGCGGCATCTCGTCCTCCGGCGTAACTTGCGGCTCACGAATCACCAGCACCACTTCGAGAAAATCCAGACCCAGCGCCTGCAGCACGCGGTTCATCTCGGTGACACCGGGTTCGCGACGCTTGTTCAGCCAATGACCGATCCCGCCCTGGGACATGCCGACGCGCTCTCCGAGCTCTGTTTGAGTGATTTTGAGTTCACTCATCTTGGCCTTGACCAACTCAATCCATTTATCCATGTGCAGCACCTTACTGTCGACGCCTTCGGCCGGCAAAACACAAATTGTAGTATTTAAATTCTAGTCACAACTACGCACAGTACTATGCTGAGAGGACGGATTCTCAATCGAACAAGGAGTGCCTCGTCATCATGACTATCAGCAGCAAAGACTTGCCCGATCTGCAAATGGACACCACGTTTACTTCGCCTCAGGGCAACGCGGCAGCGCAACGGGCGCTGGACTATTACTTGAAACCGGCTGTGTCAGAACCCGAGGTGGATGAGCGTTTTTTCGACGTCAAACGTCACCTCAGCGGTGAAGAAGCCCTGGTGCATGCTTCGGACCTGTTGCGCTGTGCGGCGGCGACAGCGTTCAAGGCCGCGGAAACCCTGCAGGGCGCGAGCCGCGATCTGGCGTTTTCCGTGGTGCACATGGTGGATATGGCGCGGGCGATGGTCGACCATTCGCTCGATGGCGAAGAAGCCTGAGCACAGCAGACGGAACGAGACAGGAAAGAATTTTCCAATCAGGCGGATAAAAACATTTGACTTGCAAATGATAATGATTATTATTGCAAGCAGCTGGTCGCGAGATCAGTCGATGGACCAGAGACCTTAGGTCGGTCTTCTGGACTATCTCCTCATCAGGCTAATCACGGTTTTTGACCCGGCTTTTTGCCGGGTCTTTTTTTGCCCGTTTTTCGGGCTTATGGCTTCAGGCTAATGAAGTCTTTGGGTGTTGCGCATTCGATGGCGCGGATAATATCAAAAGAATATCGGATGACAAGCGAAGCCCGGCCACATTGGGGCAAACTTTACCAATTAGCACTTGAGAATCACTCGCACACTCTCTAAGCTGCTTGCGCGTCACGGAGGACGCCCCCCGCTGCAGCCCCCGCAATTCCCCTCGGTTTCAAACCAGCCTGCGTGTAAAGTGACGGCCATAAAATCGTGTTCAGGAATCGATTATGTCCGTGGCCAAATCCTCGTTCGACATCAGCGCCAATTTCGACAGCGGCAACATTCAAGTCATTGATCTCAGCAATCCGCTCAGCCCGGTTCTGGCGATTCGCCCGGATACCCGCAGCGCACATTTTCAATGGTTCCACTTCAAGGCCAGCGGTCTGCATGTCGGCCAGGAACACTGGTTCCGGCTGATCAACGCCAGCCAGTCTTCGTATAACAAAGCCTGGACCGGCTACCAGGCCGTGGCGTCCTACGATCACGTCAACTGGTTCCGCATTCCGACCATTTTCGAAGGCGACTCCCTGCGTTTCGGCCTCGAAGCCACCCAGACCCACGCCTGGTTCGCCTATTTCGAACCGTACAGCCGCGGCCGCCATGACTGGCTGATCGAGCAGGCACTGAGCAAGGCCGGCACGCAACTGCTGGCGACGGGCAAGAGCGTCGAAGGTCGTGACATCCAGTTACTGCGCAAGGGCAGCGGCGACGAAGGCCAGCGCAAGGTCTGGATCATCGCTCAGCAACACCCGGGCGAGCACATGGCCGAGTGGTTCATGGAAGGCGTGATCGAGCGCCTGGAAAGACAAGACGATCCGGTGCTGAACAAACTGCTGGCCAGCGCCGATCTGTACCTGGTGCCGAACATGAACCCGGACGGTGCCTTCCACGGCCATTTGCGCACCAACGCCATGGGCCAGGACTTGAATCGCGCTTGGCAGAACGCCAGCCAGGAAATCAGCCCCGAGGTACTTTTCGTACAGCAGCAAATGGAAAAGTATGGCGTCGATCTGTTCATCGACGTACACGGGGACGAGGAGATCCCCCACGTGTTCACTGCCGGTTGCGAAGGTAATCCCGGGTTCACGCCGCGCATCGAAAAGCTCGAAGAGCACTTCAACACACACCTCAAGCACACGACCAGGGATTTCCAGACCCAGTACGGCTACAGCCGCGACGAACCGGGCCAGGCCAACATGACTCTGGCTTGCAACAGTGTCGGGCAGAAATACGACTGCCTGTCGCTGACACTGGAAATGCCGTTCAAGGACCACGATGACCACCCCGACCAAATCACCGGCTGGTCGGGCAAGCGCTCGAAACAATTGGGCAAGGATGTGCTGACCACCATCGCCGACATGGTCGATATCCTGCGCTGACCCCCTGCCCTCGCTGATCGGCAACCGGCGCATCGACTTGATGCGCCGGTTGCGGCGATCAGCCGCGATCGCGACCGCGCAACATGCTGTCGAGCACTTCGTCACGCCGTATCCAGCCATGGAACAACGCTGCCGCCAGATGCACCAGCACCGTCAGAAACAACAGATACGCCAGATAGCCGTGCGCCTTGCGCAGCAGCGCGAACAACTGAGCATCGGCGGGCACAATGGCCGGCAATTGCAACGCCGTACCGAGCATCACCGGCTCGCCCGAGGCGCTGATCATCGCCCAGCCGAGCAACGGCAACACCAGCATCAATCCATACAACAACCAATGCGAGGCCTTGGCCGCCAGCGCTTGCCAGTCCGGCAGATCAGCCGGCAGCGGTGGCTGGCGTGTGCTCCAGCGCACCAGCAGACGGACGATCACCAGCGCCAGAATGGCAATGCCCAGCGGCTTGTGCAGATGGATCAGCCATTCATGCCGCTCGGACACCGAGGTGACCATGCCGGCACCGATAAACAGCATGGCGATGATCATCACGGCCATCAGCCAGTGCAGCAGCCGCGCCAGCAAAACGAAATGGGTCGGTTGGGTGCTCATGGGCGAGCCTCCTGTTTGGCGGCGGGCAACTGGCTGACTTCGCTGGTGCGGCGCAGGTAGGAATCGGCATAGCCGGCCGATCGGGCGGCGAGCAACGGGTCGTCGGAACCTTGAATGCCGGCCGGCAAAACCAGCGGGTCGTAGTTGATGTCACGGCACTCGCCGCTCAGTTGCGGTTGGGTTTTCTCCAGCACCAACGTGCCGGCATTCAACACTTTGCGCTCGGCGGGCCAGTTCTTGCTGGCGTCGTTGACCGGATCCTCAGGATTGGCGAGGGTGATATTCAATTGAAAACGCAGTGGCCCCGATGCCAGGCGTTGCACCAGATCCTTTTCAAGGAAATCGCCGCCCTCGGGCGCGGTAGCACCGGCAGCGTCGCGCGCAACGGGGGTCATGCTCCAGCGCACCGCCTGTTTCTTGCCGTTACCGTCGACCAGGTAAAACGCGTTGACGCTGTTATAGGTTTCGGTGGCGTAACTGGCCGACGGTCTGGCCGTCTTGATCCAGGTCAGAAAGGGCACTGCTTCCGGGTGCGCGGCGAAGAACGCCGGGACTTTCGTCGGGTCCGGCTTACCGGTGGCCGGGTCCGGCGACTGCGCCTGCTGTAGCTGATAGAACGCCTCTGGCGTGCCCACCGGAAACACCGGCATGCTGTTCATGCCGGTGCGCCACTGTTGGCCGTTGGCCTGGGTGAAACGCAGCGCCAGACTGCGGATCGGCACGCTGCCGTCCGGCGCGTACGGGTTGCCCGAAGGCAGTGCGAAACGTCCGACCACCGGCGTTTGCGCCTCGTTGAACACTTGTGCAGTGGAGAACGCACGCGCCTCGCCACTGCTCTCGAAATGGCCGATCACGCAGACGCCTTTGCCGTGGTTGCGGCGAAAACCGGGATGCACACCGTTGTTCTTTTCCAGCACATCCACCAGCGCTTTTGGCGTCAGCCGTTGTGGGTCCAAGTTGCCATGCACGTAGGCAAACGCCCCGGCCACAGCGGCGACAACCACGGCAATACCGCCCAGGCGCAATATCAGACTTGCAGCACCCAAGGGTGGACGCTGTGCCCTTCCGGGCGGCGTTGTGTCAGGTGAGGTGCGGTCAACCATGAAAGACTCCAGAGCCAAAGGCCAGAAGGAAAGGTGCTATGAGACGTACGCCTCGCAGGTTTATTCCTTCAGAACTGTAGTTTCTTTCACCGCACCGTGTAGGACGCTGCGCTTGAGCGATTCAAAGCTGCTCGAAACGAGGCTCGCGCTTCTCCAGAAAGGCTTGCATCCCCTCTTTCTGTCCGGGCGTGCTGAACAAACCGTGAAACACCCTCCGCTCAAACAACACGCCGTTGCGCAGTCCCGTTTCCAGCGCATGGTTAACCGCTTCGCGGGCAGCCAGCGCCGCCGTTCGCGGAAATCCGGCGATGCGTCGTGCCACGGCCACTGCCTCTTCGAGCAACTGATCGGCGGCCGTCACGCGTGATACCAGTCCTGCCTGCTCGGCCTCCCTCGCGCCCATCGCACGCCCGGTGAGAATCATGTCCATAGCCTTGGCCCTGCCGATGGCCCGCGTCAGCCGTTGAGTGCCACCCATGCCCGGCATGACGCCCAAGGTGATTTCCGGTAAAGCAAATTGTGCGGACTCAGCGGCGATGATTACGTCGCACATCATCGCCAGCTCACAGCCACCGCCAAAGGCGAACCCGGCGACGGCTGCCACTTTTGGCGTTCGAAACCCAGCGAAAGCATCCCATCCGGCGAAGTAATCTTCGGTAATCATGTCCAGGCACGACTTGGTGTACATCTCCTTGATGTCCGCGCCCGCAGCAAAGTACTCGGGGGTACCGGTAATCACGAAACACCCTACGTCAGGATCGGCGTCCAACCCGCGCATTGCGTCCAGCAATTGGTGCATTACCGCCGTACTCAGGGCATTTCGTGCCTGTGGTCGATTCAACCGGATCAATACGACCCGGCCCATTCGTTCGATCAATACACTCATGGTCATCTCATCGCTTGGAAAAAGTCTGTCGGGAAAGTTTTCGCAGCACGGTCAGGAGTCCCAAATGGCGCCGTAGGCAGGAATGCCCCGTGCTTCCATTTCCTCCACGACCTGCTCGGTCAGTTTCTGATTGGAAATGCAAATGACTGCTTCGGCGCCGAACGACTGCACGGCGGCATAAGCGAGTGTCACCAGATCAGGTTTTCCGCGCACATCGGTATCCCAGATCAGCGCGTCAGGCTGGACTTGCAGGATTTCATCGACCAACGCGTCGCCATAGGTTGTCCTCGGGCTGCGCGTGGACCAGATCAGGCGTATGGGCACTTGCCTGGCCAGTAAATGGGGCAACACGGGCCCGATACCACTGCCGGTGGCGATATACACCACTGACTTGAACAGCGTTTCGATGCGTGCAACGCCTGCAGTGCTGATGCCCTTGACCCAGACATGCGTCGGCGCCTGCTCGATAAAGGCACCCGTCCAGTCGCCGGCACGGGAAATGATCAGTCGAAAACCTTCCTCTCCCGGCGCAGGAATATTCGCGAAGGAGTGCCATTCCCACAGCGGGCTGCGACTGATCGCCGTGGCGGAACCGGCGAACGGCGTGTGATGCGCAAAGCGGGCTATCACTGCGTGTGAAGAAGTGCGGACGAGGCTGACAGGCACTTTACGCAACCGCAGCCAAGGCAGCGCAACGCTGAGCGTCACCAGCAGCAGCACCCAGAACGAGACCGTGCGAGGAACAACGTCGAACAACGCCGCCGTCGGATTCTGCTCGCGGGCAGACACCACTGTGATTACCCAAAACAACGCCAGCGCAGCCCATCCGGCGAAACGGTGAGTTCGCTCGAAGGCATTATGGAATCGCGCGCGTACAGCCGGGATGGCCATGATCGCGACCAGCAACATCAGCCCGAGCAACCCACCATTGAGGCCGAGCAGCGTCAGCGAAACATCACCCGGCCCTGCGTACCGTTGCCAGATCATCGAACCGAACAGCAGCGCAAACCAGGCAATCGCCGCCATCGCGCCACCGCTGTGCAGCCCACCGAAGTGATAGACCTTGGCCAGCGAGCGGCGAATAGCCAGCGGCCAACACGTCGGCGCCCGCGTCGCCAGCCAGAACAACAGATTGATGACGTACTGCTGACGCATCAGGATCGCCAGCGAAAGGTTGGCCATCACCAGCCCGGACAGCACAGGCAAATCCACACTGGCAGAAGACCACCATTGGCCGATTTCAAGCCCGTAGCCCAGCACCGCGACGTTGCACGCCAGCACCAGCATCACCAGGCGGTTGTAATGCGAGAACAGCGACAGCGTTCCCAGCCGCCGCCAGAGTGCACGGCGCGGCGGCAAGACAATCTCCGTTTGCATCGCGCTCATGCAGGCACCTGCGACGCTGTGCCAGTCGCTCGCGTCTGGTGCGCGACTGCCCATTCGAGCAGCAAGCGCTTGTCGACTTTGCCACGGGACGTCAGCGGTATCGCATCCACGGCCAGAATCAGCGACGGCACGCAGTAATAGGCAAGTCGGTTTTCACAGCAGGCGCGAGCGGCCTCAACGTCGATGCTGGCGGGATAGACGAATGCCACCAGATGCCGGCTGTCGAGTTTGAGCGTGACCGCGCGTTCGCAGTTCGGCACAGACTCCAGCACCGTCGATACCGAGTCGAGCTCCACCCGAAAACCGCGGACCTTGACCTGATCGTCGACACGCCCAAGGTGTTCCAGCTCACCGTCTTCAGTCCAGCGCCCGAGATCACGCGTGCGGAACATCATGCGCCCCTGACCCAGAAACGGGTCGGGTTGGTAGCGCTCGCCAGTCAGTTGGGGATTGCCCAGGTAGCCTGCCGTCACGCAATCGCCACCCGCCCACATCTCGCCCTGTTCGCCCGGGCCGCAAAGCTGCCCGGCCTCATTGAGCACATACACGGTGTTATTGGGCGTCGGCTTGCCGATCGTCAGCGCTCCCGCCCCCCGATAATGCTGCATCGTATTGACGATGGTGGTTTCGGTCGGTCCGCATGCATTGTAAAACGTGCAAAACGCCGCCCAGCGTTCGGCCAATGGCCGCGGGCAAGGCTCACCCGCCAAAGCGACCACTTTCACCCGACTGCAACGAGCAGCATCCAGCGTGGCGAGCATCGAAGGCGTCGCGATCAGCACATCGCACTGTTCGGCGGTCCGCGCGATGTCCTTGCCGCGAATCAACAGCGTTGCGCCATGGGCCAGACACCCGAGTATTTCCCAGGCCGCCATGTCGAACGCGATGTTGAGGATCTGCCCGACTGTCAATCCGGGCCGCATACCGAGATTGCCGGGTGCGGTCAGCAAAATGTTGCACACGTTGCGCTGAGTCACGCGCACGCCGTTGGGCAGGCCGGTCGTGCCTGAGGTAAACAACACAAAACAGACCGGATCCACCAATGAGCTTGCACCCACGACGTTCTGCTCATCCGCTGGCGCACTGACAACGCTGATGAACTCGTCCAGATGAATGCAGTGTTGGGCCGGGGTCAAGGGAATCGCTTGTGCCAGTTCGCCAAGGGTCAGGACCACACGCACCTTGGCGACGTCCATGATGTGACGCAATTGCGCAACGGGGGTAATGCCGACATGTTGCGGAATATAGGCGGCGCCGACTTTCAACACCGCCAGCATGCCCACCAGCATCGGAATCGAACGCTCGACAAACAACGCCACGTGGTCGCCAGGCGATACACCTTGCTCAAGCAACACGCCTGCGAGCCGATTGGCCTGGCGATTCAATTCACCATAGCGAATGAACCGCCCCTGATGCTGCGCGGCAATCGCTTCAGGCCGGACACGCGCCTGCTCTTCGATCGCACGATGAATCAACTGCGCATCCGGTTCGATCTTTGGGCCGCAGCCAAATCGCTGCCATGGAACGGTCTCGACCTTTACTGCGCTATCAAATCCCTGTGTTGCTCGGCGAGTGCTTGCGAACGCTTGCATGGAATATCCCTTTAGCTGATTTCAATCCTGTCTGGTCGCGTCCGCTGTGGCCTGGGTTGCAGCCACAGACAGATGCGCGTCTCAAATGGGTTGAGCAGCGAACGGAAAATCCATTACAAGGACGACAAGAAGCGGCGAATTTTCTTACATGCAGAGCGCATGAAACATTTAGTCATAGAGATGGAATAACCTGCGTCACGGAACGTCTTCCCTAGACTCCGCCCTCTGGCTCCGAGCATTGCCTGCAATGAACATCTCGACATGAACGTACTCGATGAACAACTGCGTGAACTGATTCCCCGGTTACGCCGCTTCGCCGTATCGCTGACACGCAACAGCAGCAGCGCCGACGATCTGGTTCAGGCCAGTCTGGAACGGGCATTGTCGAGTTGGGGTGAAAAACGCGCCGACGGCGACCTGCGCGCCTGGCTGTTTACAATCCTGTACCGGCAGTTTCTCGACGCGCATCGCCGCTCTCGACGCTATGCGCGGATGCTCGAATTTTTCACCGGTCGCGACGACACCGAACCGTCGGTGGAGCGCACAGTGATCGCTCAATCTACCCTGCAAGCCTTCGACCGTTTGCCCACCGAACAGCGCGCGCTGCTGCTGATGGTCTCGGTCGAAGGCCTGTCCTATAAAGAGGTCGCCGAGATTCTCGGCGTCCCGCTCGGCACCGTGATGTCGCGCCTGTCCCGCGCTCGCCAGGCCCTGCGCCAATTGAGCGACGGCGAAATCAGCAGCCCTTCTTTGCGGATACTCAAATGATCAGCCTGCCTCCCAACGAGCGTGATCTGCACGCTTACGTCGACCATCAGCTCAGCGACGCCGACCGGCGTGTGCTGGAAACCTGGCTGGCTAGCCACCCGGACGAAGCGGCGCAGGTTCGTGCCTGGCAGCACGACGCTCAGCAACTGCGTGCAGCGCTGAGCGGTGCGTTGCAGCAACCGGCCAATCCGGCGCTTGATCCGGCAGTGATTCGCCAGCGCCGCCAGCGTCAGTCACGGCGCCATCTGGCCAGCGCGGCGATGCTGCTGATCGCCGTCAGCATCGGTGGCTTCAGTGGTTGGCAGGCACGGGAAATGACCCTCGTGCGCGCCTCGGTGCTACCGATGACCGATGCCTTGCAAGCCTATCGCCTGATTGCCCAGCAAGGCCTGCTTCCGGCCGATTACCAGGTCGACAATGACGGCGACATGCAGCGCTGGCTCGATCGTTATTTCACCCAGGCCAGCCGCTTGCCGGATCTGACGGCGGCCGGGTTCGAACCGGTCAGCGGACGTCTGCTGAGCACCGATGAGGGGCCGGCGGCGATGGTGATGTACGAAGATGACAGCGGCCACAAGGTGAGTTTCTACGTGCGCCCGCCGGGACCGAAAAACACCTTTTTGCCGCGTGGCCGACGCAGCGATGGGGATTTGCAGGCCGAGTATTGGTCGGGCGATGGATACAACTATGCGATGGTCAGCCCGACAGATTTGCCGGCAGCGCAACGGCTCAAGCCGTCGCTACCCTTCTGAACGGGATACCGAGTTCCTGTGGGAGCCAGCCTGCTGGCGATGGCGGTCTGTCAGTCAACTAATGCCTTGGATGCGAAACCGCAATCGCCAGCAGGCTGGCTCCCACAAGTTGTATTTCGACAGCCTGCACTCACTCGGTCACCTCAACGAAAGCGTGGCCGATCAACCCGTCCTCTGGTTACACTGAACCGCCGCGCCTCTGGGCGCGGTTTGACGAACACGGAGACCCGCGAGTGCCTGCCCCACCGCCGAAACGATCCCCCCTGCTGGCGCGCTTGCCGGCATTGCGCCGCTGGCTCGGCAAGGGCGTGCCGGCCAGCGCCGGGCATGACGCCAATGCCCAGGTCATCCGGGATCACTTTCGAAACAAGGCCTGTGAACAGGGTTACACCCTCAGCCACAGCCAGCAGCGCGTCATCGATTGCATGGCGCAACAGGCCAGCCTGTTGTTCGGCGCCAGCGCGCATACGCCACCGAGCCTGTATCTGTTCGGCGCGGTCGGACGCGGCAAGAGCTGGCTGCTCGACGGTTTCTTTCAGGCGCTGCCGATCACCGAGAAACGCCGACTGCATTTCCATCAGTTCTTTGCACAATTGCACGCGGGCATGTTCCGTCATCGCGATCAGGACGATGCGCTGGAGGTCACGCTCGATGAACTGCTGGAAGACTGTCGGGTGCTGTGTTTCGACGAATTCCATGTGCACGACATTGGCGATGCAATGCTCATCACCCGGCTGTTCAAAGCGCTGTTCAAACGGCGGATTCTGCTGCTGGTGACGTCCAATTATCCACCTGAAGGCCTGCTGCCCAACCCGCTGTATCACGCGCGTTTCAAACCGGTGATCGAGCTGATCCATGCGCGCATGCACGTCATGGAAGTGGGCGGTCCGCATGATTACCGCAGCCAGCAGCGGCATTTTCAACATCAAGTGTTTACTCACGGAAATTACGCGTGGCCCGGCACGCCCGCGCAACGCGCAGCACTCGATCTACCGCCCACTGACGCGCAGCCCGTTGCGCTGACCGTCGGCACTCGACAGTTTCAGGCGCGGTTCTGCACGGATCGACGCATCGGTTTCACCTTCAACGATCTGTGCGAACAGCCGACCGCCGTCATGGACTATCTGGAACTGTGTCGACGTTTCGATCATTGGGTCATCGAGGATCTGCCCGAACTGGGCGAATGCCCGATCGCCGCGCAACAGCGCTTCATTAACCTGATCGACGTGCTTTACGACCAGGACAAGCATCTGACACTGATCGGGCGACTGCCACTGCGCGAAAGCCTCGAAGGCGACGCCATCGATCTGGCCCGCACCCGCAGCCGCTTGGGGCAATTGCAAGCCATGCACGACCCGCACTGATACACCACCGATCCCTGTGGGAGCCAGCCTGCTGGCGATGGCGGTGGGACAGGCAGAACATCAGCGACAGAGAGTCAGCTATCGCCAGCAGGCTGGCTCCCACAGGGTTTCGTGGTGCTGAACCGCTTTGCCGTTATCATGTCGCTCCGCGCCGCTCCTTTATCGAAAGCGAACACCGACCATGCACACCCTTGCTCAATTGCGCGCCGGCGAACTGTCGGGCATTACTCGGCTGGATCTCTCGTGTGGCCTGACCGAGTTTCCGCACGAGATTTTTGCTCTGGCCGACACCCTCGAAATCCTCAACCTCAGCGGCAATGCCTTGAGTCGTCTGCCGGATGACTTGCATCGGCTGAGGCGCCTGCGCGTGCTGTTCTGCTCCGACAACCAGTTCACCGAGCTGCCGGCATGTCTCGGCCAGTGCACGGCGCTGACCATGGTCGGGTTCAAGGCCAACCGCATCGCCAGCGTCCCGCCCGCCGCCCTGCCGCCCTTGCTGCGCTGGCTTATTCTCACCGACAACTGCCTCGAGCGTCTGCCGAGCGAACTCGGTGAGCGCCCTGCCCTGCAGAAACTCATGCTCGCCGGCAACCGCTTGCAAGCGCTGCCGCCGTCGCTGAGCCAATGCCATCGGCTGGAACTGATCCGTATCGCCGCCAACCGATTGACCGAGCTGCCGCAGTGGTTGCTGAGCCTGCCGAGCCTGACGTGGCTGGCCTACGCCGGCAACCCGCTGGAAACCGAGGCGGACGCGGCCGCGCTAGAGGCGACCCCGAAAATCGACTGGTCGGCGCTGCATCTGCGACAGCAACTGGGTGAAGGCGCCTCAGGGGTAATCGCGCGCGCGGACTGGCAACATGACGACGGCTCGCTGACCCCGGTGGCGGTGAAGCTGTACAAGGGCGAGATGACCAGCGACGGCTCCCCGCTGCACGAAATGAATGCCTGCATCACCGCCGGCCAGCACACCAATCTGATCCGCATCGAGGGGCGCATCAGTGGCCACCCTGACGGCCAACAAGGTCTGGTGATGCAGTTGATCGATCCGTCGTTTGCCAACCTCGCCGACCTGCCGAGCCTGGATTCCTGCTCGCGCGATGTCTACGCCGCTGATCGCCGCTTCAGCGCCGAGGTTGCGCTGAACGTCGCCAAAGGCATCGCCTCGGCAGCGCAGCATCTGCATCGCCAAGGCATCACCCATGGCGACCTGTATGGGCACAACATTCTGTTGAATCAGCACGGCGATTGCCTGCTCGGCGATTTTGGTGCGGCGTCGTTTCACGCTATCGAGGACAATCCGCAAACGCGCGCGCTGCAACGCATCGAGGTACGTGCCTTCGGAGTTTTGCTTGGGGAATTGCTGGCGCGCGTCGAGAGCGGACTGAGCGATCGGCAGCGGCTGGCGCTCGAGGCGCTGGAGCAGCGTTGCTGTCAGGCGGATGTGCTGGGGCGGCCGGGGTTTGGTGAAGTGATCGAGAGCCTGGAAACACTGTGACCGCTGCGCGGTCAATCGCGAGCAGGCTCACTCCTACAGAGGATTTGTGTGGTTTGCAAATACCCTGTGGGAGCTAGCCCTGCTAGCGATGGGGCCATCACTGACGCCGCAGATCAGCCTGCCAGACCGACGAACATATCCTGCACGTCGTCATGGTTGTCGAGGCCTTCGAGGAACGCTTCGACCTCAGCCATCTGCTCGTCGCTCAGGCCGCTGACCGGGTTTTTCGGCTGGTAGCCGAGCTTGGCCGAGAGCACGGTAAAACCCTGTTCCGGCAGGGCTTTCTGCACCGCATCCAGATCTGTCGGATCGGTCAGGAACAACGTAGCGCCTTCTTCACCCGGCTCGAAATCCTGCGCGCCGGCTTCGATCGCGGCCATTTCCGGATCCGCGTCCGGACTCTCCGGTGCAGCTTCGATCATGCCGACGTGGTTGAACATCCATGCCACCGAACCGGAAGCGCCCAGTTGGCCCTTACGGAAAGCCACACGAATTTCGGCGACGGTGCGGTTGATGTTATCGGTCACGCACTCGACGATCAGCGGCACCTGGTGCGGGGCGAAACCTTCGTAGGTCACGCGATGGTACTGCACCGTCTCACCCAGCAGACCTGCGCCTTTCTTGATCGCGCGGTCGAGGGTTTCTTTAGGCATCGAGGCTTTCTTGGCCTGTTCGACCACCAGACGCAAATGTGCGTTGGTGGCGGTATCGGCACCGTTGCGGGCAGCGATGGTGATTTCCTTCACCAGTTTGCCGAAGATCTTGCCCTTGGCGTTGGCAGCCGCTTCTTTGTGTTTAACCTTCCACTGTGCGCCCATTACTCACTCTCTTTGATCTGTGGCGCCGAGACATCTATTGGCCGACGCGTGGCGGCAAGTTTATACGGCCTAAAGTCGGCAATCGACCAAAAAAACGCAATGCCGAATCGACAACTTCATCAGACCTTGTAGGGGGATTCTGAAAAACGTCTTTGACACGACCATTCCGCTCTGCGGTTTCGTACCCTCTGACTCCCGTATTGCCTGACAGAGCCTGTGCGAATGCTCAATGACAAGGAAAGTCCTTTCACCCTGACCCTGACCGACAGTGGCCTGAGCCTGCCGGTGATGGGTTTCGACGGCGAGGAAGCGCTCAACCAGCCCTATCGTTTCGACCTTGAACTGATCGGCCTCGCCCCCGCCATGGCACCGGGCGCGCTTTTACAGCAACCGGCCTTTCTGCGTCTGGACGAGCGGCACGGGATTCATGGCGTGATCGACAGTGCCAGTTACGAACATCGCGGTACGCACCGGATCGGTTATCGATTGAGCCTGATGCCGCACCTGCAACGCCTGGCACAACCGGATAAGCGCCGGGTGTTCGTGCAATCGAGCGTGCCGCAGATTCTCCAGCAACTGCTCGCTGAAAACGGCTTGGCCGCAGACGATTACCGAATCGAAATGACGGTCGGTCATTACCCGCTGCGGCCATTTTGCATTCAGTACGAGGAAAGCGATCTGGCGCTGCTCAACCGGCTCTGCGAAGAAGAAGGCATTCACTATCACTTCGAACACCGCGCCGACGGTCACGTTGCAGTGTTCGCCGATGACAGCCTGAGCCTGCCGCAAACGCCGGTATCAGTGCCGTTCAAGGCCGGCGAACAGACGCCTTCGCCCTGCATCAGCGCGCTGTACCAGCACCATCACGCTGCACCGATCTGCGCGTTGCGAACGGTGCGCGATCGCGGCCAACCGGCCAGCAGCGACGCGGCGGCCAATCAACGAATGGCCGATCCACCGCCCAGACCTGCACCTGAACAGCGCCACCATGAACAGCGCAGCCGCCGTCATCTGGAGCGCCAGCGCGGCCAGCAGCGCACGATCAACGGCCGCAGCGACCAGAGCGGTTTGTTCAGCGGCGATCTGCTGCAAGTCTCGGCGCATCCGATCAGCCATTTCAACGAGCAATGGCGAATCACAGCGATCCGTCATCGTGGGCAGCATCCATCGATTCTCGACCCGAGCCCCAGCGTACACCGCTACCACAACGATTTCCGTGCGCAGCCCTGGGCGAGCGATTTTCGCCCGGCGCTCAAACAACCGCGGCCGAGCATTGCCGGTTTTCATCTGGCCCGGGTCGTGGGCAGCACCGGGCAACCGGCGCAAATGGACGAACACGGTCGGGTCGCCATCAGTCTGTGGCCGGCGGCGCAGGCGCCAATGCACGATAGCGACACGCTCTGGCTGCCCGTCGCCATGACGCGCACTCAGCGCCGCCTTGCGCCGGCCGATCTGCCCTGCGCCGGCAGTGAAGTGTGGGTGAGTTTCCTCGATGGCGATCCGGATCGGCCGATCCTGTGCCTGGGCAATTCACCCGAGCCGGCGCCCCGCCCGCCACCGCCGGCACGCGACAACGGCTTGTTGCTCGACTGGCTGCTCAACCGCGCTGAACCGTGACCGGCGCACTCAGCCTTTGTCGGCCAGGGCAAAAGCCTTGTGTAGTCGGCACTGGCGTAATCGCTAGCAGGCTAGCTCCCACAGGGATTTTGCGTCGTTCACAAACCCTGTGGGAGCCAGCCTGCTGGCGATCGCAGGCGCCGCGGTCTGTCAGGCTGGCGCCAGATCGAAAAACGCCTGAATCAAGCGCAATTCCCGCCGCCGTTCCATGCAGCCGATCAGGTGCTGATTGACCAGCCCTGCCCCGCCAATCGGAATCGCCACCACCCGTGGGTCGTGGCTGACTTCCACCGAGGACACCACGCCCACGCCCAACTCGGCGGCGACGGCTTCGGTCACCGCTTCGCGACTGTCGAGTTCCAGCAGCACGCGCGGCTGGATCGACGCCTGCGCGCAAGCCCGATCAAAGGTGCGCCGGGTAATCGAGCTCGGCTCACGCAACACCATGATCACCTGATCAAGCTCTTTGAGCGGCACTTCCCCATCGCGCAGTGCCCACGGGTGTCCGGCCGGCACCAGAGCGCAGATCCGCGATTCGCTCAGGCCTTGCAAATGCAGCCCTTTGCGCGGCTCCACCTCAGTCAGCACCGCGACATCCGCATGTTCTGACAACAATGCCGCCAGGGTTTCCTGCGCATTGCCCAGGCGCAGATTCACCGTAACGCCGGGATACCGCGCACGAAGGCTGGCGAGCATCGGCATCACCAGGTGCGGGCCGTCCGCTGCGACCTCAAGCCGACCGGTGAGCAATTGCCGATTGGCTTCGAGCATCGTCTGCGCCTCATCCGCCAGGCCGAACATCGCGCGGGTGATCGCCGCGAGTCGGGTGCCCTCCTCCGTCAGCTCCACCCGACGCGCGGTGCGCCGCAACAAGGTGATCTGGTAGTGCTCCTCCAGCGCCTTGATGTGCCCGGTGACCGCTGGCTGGCTGATGAACAAGCGCGCAGCGGCGCGGGTGAAGCTGCCTTCACGGGCGACGGCGTCGAAGGCGCGCAACTGGAACAGGTTCATGAATAACCCTCACTGATGGCTGGCATAACAATAAACAATTTGATTGATGCAACGGTGAATTGCAACGTATGCCCCGTAGCTTCATCCCCCAGCACAACCCAAGGACACCTGCATGCGTAACGCCGAACCCATCCTGCTCACCCCCGGCCCGTTGACCACTTCGGCCCGCACGCGCCAGGCCATGATGGTCGACTGGGGTTCCTGGGATGACCGCTTCAATCAACTGACCGCCAGCCTGTGCGAGCAATTGCTGGCGATCGTCAATGGCGCCACGACCCACCACTGCGTGCCATTGCAGGGCAGCGGCACCTTCGCCGTCGAAGCGGCCATCGGCACGCTGGTACCGCGAGACGGCAAAATACTGGTGCTGATCAACGGTGCCTACGGCAAACGGCTGGCAAACATCTGCGAAGTGCTCGGGCGCTCGTTCAGCACCTTCGAAACCGCCGAGGACGAGCCGACCACGGCCGCCGACGTCGACCGTCTGCTGCGCGCCGACAGCTCAATCACCCACGTTGCGCTGATCCACTGCGAAACCAGCACCGGTATTCTCAACCCGCTGGCGGAGATCGCTCTGGTCGTCGAGCAACACGGCAAACGCCTGATCATCGACGCCATGAGCTCGTTCGGCGCGCTGCCGGTGGATGCGCAGAAGGTGCCGTTCGATGCGCTGATCGCAGCCTCCGGCAAATGTCTGGAAGGCGTACCGGGGATGGGCTTTGTCTTCGCGCGCAAAGCATCACTGGCCGCTGCCGCCGGCAATTCGCATTCATTGGCGATGGATCTGTTCGACCAGCACACCTACCTGCAGAAGACCGGGCAATGGCGCTTCACCCCGCCGACCCACGTGGTCGCGGCGCTGCACGAAGCCTTGCAGCAATACAGCGAAGAAGGTGGCCTGCCGGCGCGGCATGCGCGCTATGCCGCCAACTGCCAGGCGCTGATGGAAGAGATGGCCAGACTCGGTTTGCGCAGCTTTCTGCCGGCAGCCATTCAGGCACCGATCATTGCCACGTTCCATGCGCCGAATGACCCGCGTTATCAGTTCAAGGACTTCTACGAACGGGTCAAGGCCAAGGGTTACATCCTTTATCCCGGCAAGTTGACCCAATTGGAAACCTTCCGCATCGGCTGTATCGGCCACGTCACCCCGGACGACATGCGCCTGGCTGTCGCGGCTGTCGGTGAAGTGCTGCGCGAGATGGAAGTGCTCGATATCTGAACCCTACACAAATCCCCTGTAGGAGTGAGCCTGCTCGCGATAGCGGTCGTACATTAAACATCTTCGTCGACTGACACGACCTCATCGCGAGCAGGCTCACTCCTACATTTGAAGCGCATTTCAACTCAGGAATTCTGTTGCCATGAACTACACCCAACCAACCAAGCTGCAAGCCGCCATCCTCGACTGGGCCGGCACCGTTGTCGATTTCGGCTCGTTCGCACCGACGCAGATTTTCGTCGAGGCGTTCGCCGAGTTCGACGTGCAGGTGTCCATCGAAGAAGCCCGAGGTCCAATGGGCATGGGCAAATGGGACCACATCCGCACGCTGTGCGATCAGCCGCAAGTCGCCGAGCGCTATCGCAAGGCGTTCGGCCGCACGCCGACCGACGATGATGTCACTGCCATCTATAACCGCTTCATGCCACTGCAGATCGAAAAAATCGCCGAGCACTCGGCGCTGATTCCTGGCGCGCTGGAGACCATCGCCAGCCTGCGCGAGCAAGGCATCAAGATCGGTTCCTGCTCGGGTTACCCGAAACAGGTGATGGACAAGGTTGTCGAACTGGCCGCGCGCAACGGTTATGTCGCCGACCATGTGGTCGCCACCGATGAAGTGCCGAACGGTCGCCCATGGCCGGCGCAAGCGCTGGCCAACGTCATTGCGCTGGGCATCGATGACGTCGCGGCCTGCGTGAAGATCGACGACACCGTGCCGGGCATTCTCGAAGGCCGCCGCGCCGGAATGTGGACCGTCGCGCTGATCTGCTCGGGCAATGCGCTGGGGCTCGATTATCAGGATTTCCGCGCCTTGGGCAGCGATGATCTGGCCAGCGAGCGCAAGCGTATCCACGCATTGTTCGCAGGCTCGCGCCCGCATTACATGATCGACACCATCAGCGACTTGCCCGAAGTGATTGCCGACATCAACCAGCGGCTGGCCAAGGGTGAAATGCCGCAGCAACATTGATTGCGCCGAAACGAACACCGCTGACTGTTCAGGGAGTCAGCGGTGTTTTCGTATTTCAAAGGCGAGTACTGTTCAAGAAACAACAACTTTTAATTTCCGAACTTACTCAGAGATCAGATTGCCTGCGGCGTCATAGGCAAGTCCATCCGGATACTTGATACTTCCATCCGGAAACTTTGTTGTTCCATCTGCCCAGACAATATGTCCATCAGCATATTCAATTGTGTCATCGGGCCAGACGATTCGTCCGTCAGGGTACTGCACCCGACCATCCTGGTGCTGAATGATGCCATCGGGACGCGTAACCGACGTTTTATCCGCATCGATCAGGCTACCGTCCGGCAATGTCGTCGAGCCATCCTGATGAGTCGTGGCGCCAAATGTCTGGATCAAGGCAATCAAAGCTATCGGATCAATATTGACGTTAACTGTCGGCCACGGCATTGGCGGTCGTTTCGTGCTGACCGGATCGGTCGGGCTGGTCGGGGTTACAGGTTTGGTGGGTGCCACCGGCCGGGTTGGCGCTACAGGCTTGGTTGGCGTCACCGGACGGGTTGGCGCTACGGGTTTGGTCGGCGTTGTCGGACGGGTTGGCGCTACGGGTTTGGTCGGCGTTGTCGGGCGGGTTGGCGCTACGGGTTTGGTCGGCGTTGTCGGGCGGGTTGGCGTTACGGGTTTGATCGGCGTTGTCGGGCGGGTTGGCGTTACGGGTTTGATCGGCGTTGTCGGGCGGGTTGGCGTTACGGGTTTGATCGGCGTTGTCGGGCGGGTCGGCGTGACAGGCTTGGGTGGGGTAACGGAGGGCCGCGGCCGCGGGACAGGCGCCTTGGCCATCGCCTTTTTTACAGTATATCCATTTGCTTTGCGGGAAAATAAGTTAGTTCTCATAATTATTAAACTCATGCAATTAAAGTTGGTAACCGTGACCCTTGAAAACCCATTCAAGAACCTGGAGCAAACAGTATCCATCATGCTCAACCAACTCAAACACCAAGCAAACACAAGATATAAACAACAAACCGTTACATACATTTATTACAAAAACGCCGATAACTTTTAATCGAAATCAATCTAAAACAACCAAGACTGATCTTCGCTACATTTCCTGCCCCGGCTACAAAAAACATGAATAGCTCGGTAGAAACATCGCTTGAGGTTTAGAGTTGATACAGGTCGTCGGTTACTGGCTCATCGGCCTGCATGCGCTGGCGGGGATTTATCACCATTACGTGGTGCGCAATAACACGTTGCTGCGGATGATGCCCAAGCGCGGCTGAGCGTCAGCGGCCGGCAAGCATGGCGCGCCGGCCCTGCAAGCCACCGCTGTGCACGAACAGCAGCCGCGTGCCCGGCGCAAACCGGCCGGCCTCGACCTGCTGCTTGAGCGCCAGCAAGGCCTTGCCTGTGTACAGCGGCTCCAGCGGCACACCGCTGGCCTGTTCGGTCTGCTCGATGAACGCCAGCAAGGCCGGATCGATTTTGGCAAAACCGCCCCGACTGGCATCGAACAAGGTGTATCCGCCGCAGCCCTGCCCGGCCGGGTGCAGAATCGATTCGATTTGCGCCGCCACGCCGTGATCTTCCGGCACCGCCAACGCACCATAAACGTGTCTCGCACCGGCCTCGGCGAGCACCAGCCCGGCCAGTGTCGTACCGGTGCCGCAGGCCAGCCACCAGGCGTGAAAATCGCTCCAGCCCAGCGCCGCCAACTGCGTTGGCGCCTGAGAATGAATGGCCGCACAGCCGCGTGCGCCGGCCAATCCCCCGCCACCCTCCGGCACCGCATACAGCTGTGGATATTGCGCCTGCCAAGGCTCCCAGAATCCAGACTCGTTACGGGCGCGATAGCCGCTGTAACCCAACCAGTGCAGTTGCATACCGAACGCCTGCAAATCCTCCACTGTCGGCGTTTGCTGCGCATGTCCGCGCAACAGGCCGACCGTGGCGAACCCCAAGCGCTGGCCCGCCGCTGCCAGCGCATGCAGGTGATTGGAATGCGCACCGCCGAGGCTGATGATGCCCTCGGCGCCGGCACGCTCGGCTGCGTTAAGGTGTTCTGTGAGTTTGAACCATTTGTTGCCGCTGATCAGCGGGTCGATCTGGTCGAGCCGCAGGATCGCCACTTCGATGCCGGCAGCGCTGAGCCAGTCCAGGCGAAGGTGTTCGAGAGGGGCTTGGGGTAGCCAGTTGGCGGGGGGCGAAAGCATGGGTGCCGGCTCTGTAGCAAAGAGCCGGCATCTTAACAGCCAGGCGTTAAAAATCTGCCAGCGTACGCCAGTCCCTGTAGAAGCGAGCCTGCTCGCGAAAGCGTCGTATCAGGCGACTTATAAACTGACTGACATTGCGCCTTCGCGAGCAGGCTCACTCCTACAGGTCCGGCGCTGAGCTCAAAGCTCAGCGGCCAGCCGCGAGCCTTGATTGATTGCGCGCTTGGCATCCAATTCTGCCGCCACATCGGCGCCGCCGATCAAATGCACGTTCTGCCCCGCCTCGACCAAGCCATCATGCAATTCGCGCAGCGGATCCTGCCCCGCGCAAATCACGATGTTGTCCACCGCCAGCACTTGCGGCTCACCGGTTTCGCCGATGCGGATGTGCAGCCCATCGTCATCGATGCCGAGGTATTCGACACTGTTGAGCATCTGCACCTGCTTGTTCTTCAGACCGGTACGGTGAATCCAGCCGGTGGTTTTACCGAGGCCGTCGCCGACCTTGGTTTTCTTGCGCTGCAACAGGAACACCTCGCGCGCCGGTGCATGCGGCGCAGCTTTGATGCCGGCAACACCACCGCGGGCCTCAAGTTGCGTATCGATGCCCCACTCCTTCCAGAAGGCCGCGCGATCCTGACTGGTCGCCACCCCTTGATGGACAAGGAATTCCGAAACGTCAAAACCGATACCGCCAGCGCCGATGACGGCCACGCGTTTGCCTACCGGTTTACGCTCGAGAATCACGTCCAGGTAGCTCAGCACCTTGGCATGCTCGACCCCCGGGATCGCCGGTACACGCGGGGCGATGCCCGTGGCGAGAATGATCTCGTCGTAACCGCCCTCAAGCAGTTTCGCCACGTCGACGCGGGTGTTCAGGCACACCTCGACATGGGTGGTCTGCAACTTGCGCTTGAAGTAACGCAGGGTTTCAAAAAACTCTTCCTTGCCCGGCACACGTTTGGCGATGTTGAATTGGCCACCGATTTCGCTGGCCGAATCGAACAGCGTCACCTGATGGCCACGCTCGGCGGCCACGGTCGCGGCGGACAAACCGGCAGGGCCGGCACCGACCACGGCGATCTTCTTGATCTGTTGCACCGGTAGGTAATTCAGCTCGGTTTCATGACAGGCGCGCGGGTTGACCAGGCAACTGGTGAGCTTGCCGCCGAAGGTGTGATCGAGGCACGCCTGGTTGCAGCCGATGCAGGTGTTGATTTCGTCGGCTCGGCCTTCAGCGGTCTTGTTGACGAAATCCGGATCGGCAAGGAACGGCCGCGCCATCGAGACCATGTCGGCATCGCCCTCGGCGAGAATCTGCTCGGCGATTTCCGGGGTGTTGATGCGGTTGGTGGTGATCAGCGGAATGCTCACCGAGCCGCGCAGCTTGGCCGTGACTTTACTGAATGCAGCGCGCGGCACTTTGGTGGCGATGGTCGGAATTCGCGCTTCGTGCCAGCCGATCCCGGTGTTGATAATGGTCGCGCCGGCCTGCTCGATGGCTTTGGCCAGGGTGACGATTTCGTCCCAGGTGCTGCCGCCCTCGACCAGATCGAGCATCGACAGACGGAAGATAATGATGAAGTTCGGGCCCACCGCTTCGCGCACCCGGCGCACGATTTCCACCGGCAGGCGCATGCGGTTTTCGTAGCTGCCGCCCCAACGGTCGGTGCGGTGGTTGGTGTGCGCGGCGAGGAACTGGTTAATGAAATAACCTTCGGAGCCCATGATTTCGACGCCGTCGTACTCGGCAGCCTGCGCCAGCACCGAACAGGTAACGAAATCGGTGATCTGCTTCTCGATGCCTTCCTCGTCCAGCTCCTTGGGCTTGAACGGGTTGATCGGCGCCTGGATTGCACTCGGCGCGACCTGCTTCGGGCTGTAGGCATAACGGCCGGCGTGAAGAATCTGCATGCAGATCTTGCCGCCGGCCTCGTGCACCGCGCGGGTGACGATACGGTGCTTGAGCGCTTCCTCTTCGGTGGTCAGCTTGGCTGCGCCGGAATACACCCCGCCCTCGTCGTTAGGGCCGATACCGCCAGTGACCATCAGGCCGACACCGCCACGCGCACGTTCGGCAAAGTACGCCGCCATGCGCTCGAAACCGCCGGGTTTCTCTTCAAGGCCAGTGTGCATCGAGCCCATCAGGGTGCGGTTGCGCAGCGTGGTGAATCCCAGGTCCAGCGGGGCCAACAGGTGCGGGTAATGAGCGGCGGTCATCGGTAACTCCACAACGAGCGATCACGGAAAAGTTGCGAGCGCTCTGCGGCGCGCGTCATTCATGTTCGACAGACTAAGAGCCGCCTTGCTGTGGCTCAATGACCGTAACTGACAACTTATTGATCCAAATGCGCAGCGCCCCTTGGCAATCTCGGCCATGCGCCCTACCCTAGTCGCCATACCCTGCACCCGGTCGTTGTTGGTTTTCATGCGCAAACTTTTGTACCTGACGTTTTCCATGGCCCTTGTGGCTGCCCTCACCACCTACGCAATGTGGGCGGCGGACCGGCCGGCCGGGCATTACCTGTCGGACCTGCGCATAAAACTGGCGGTCGACCAGGGCACACCCGCCGACCGCGGCAATCTGTTGGGCATCCAGCCCGAACTGTTTCCCACCGACTATCAAAGCCCCGAACGCCTGCACCGCAAACTCGCCGCCTATTTGCAGCAAGCGCAGGATCAAGGCTTGCTGAACGAGAAAACCGTCGTGGTCTTGCCGGAAAACATCGGCACCTGGCTGCTGCTCAGCGGCGAAAAAGACGAGCTGTATCAAGCCCCGACCGTTGACGAGGCGATGAACTGGCTAGCGGCAAGCAATCCGTTGTTGTTCGCTCGCGCCTGGCTGCGCGCCAGCGGCAATGACCGTCTCAATGACGCCCATCTGCGCATGAAAGCCAAGTCCATGGCCAAGCAATACCAGGCGCTGTTCGGCGGTCTGGCCAAGGAATTTCGCGTGACCCTGGTGGCCGGCTCGATCGTATTGCCGGAGCCGGAGATTCGCGATGGACGGCTCAGACCGGGCAGTGGCTCGCTCTACAACAGCAGCGTGGTGTTCGGCCGCGACGGCGTGCCACTTGGCCAGCCGCAGCGCCAGATGCACCCCGTGTTCGCTCAGCGTGACGTGATACAGGCCGAGGACAAAGAGCGCATCAACGTGGTCGACACCCCGGCGGGACGTCTCGGCGTGTTGATCGGCAGCGACAGTTGGTACCCACAGAACTACCGCACGCTCGACGAGCAAAACGCGAAGTTGGTGGCGGTGCCGGCGCAGTTATTCGGCCAGAATGCCTGGAACCAGCCGTGGCGCGGGTACAAAGGCTCAAGCACGCCCGGTTCGGTAAGCCTCAAGCCCGGTGAAGTCACTGAAGGCCAGGCCTGGCATCGCCTGACCCTCACCGCCCAGCCACCGAGCAGTCGGGCGATTGCCGGCATCAGCGTATTTCTGCACGGGCAATTCTGGGACAAGACCAGCTCCGGCCAAAGCTTCCTCAGCAGCAACGGTCAGCATTTTGCCGATGGCGATGCCCGTGGCGCGCGTCTGCTGAATATCTGGTTGTAAGCCATGAAGCCCCAGCCGATGCGCCTTGGTGATCTGTCGGTAGGCTTCGTTCACAGCCTCGACGACGCCGTGCGCAGTCATGGCCTCGACCCACAGCCACTGCTGGAACAATACGGCCTCGACGCAGCACGATTGGCCGAAGCCGGCGCGCGCTTGTCGATCCCTCGCTACATGCGCCTGGGCCACGCAGCGATTCAGTTGACTGGCGATGCAGCGCTGGGTTTGCGCATGGGCCAGCTCAGTCGTCTGAGCCAGGCCGGCCTCGCTGGTGTCACCGCGGCGCAAGCGCCGACCGTGCGCGAAGCTGCGCGCTGCCTGATCCGTTTCGAACCCTTGTACGGCTCGAACTATCGCGGCCAGTCGAGCTTTCACGAAGATGCTCACGGCGCGTGGCTGCGCTTCTATTCGATCAGCCCGTACAACGCTTACAACCGCTTTGTCGTCGATTCAATCGTGGCAGGCTGGCTCAATCAGCTCTCCTCCGTGAGCCGTCAGCCGCTGCGGGCCGAGCGCATCGAGATCGAATTTTCCGAGCCCGATTATCGCCAGGCCTACAGCTCGCTCGGCGATTGCCCGATCCAGTTTGGTGCCGAGGGCAACCAATTACGCCTGAATCTGGACAGCCTTGCGCAGCGCAACCCCGAGCATTGCCCCAGTACCTGGCGGCATCTGCTGCAGCTGTGTGAACGGGAACTTGAGCAACTGACGCGAACCCGCAGCCTGCGCGAACGCATCACGCAATTGCTTGGGCCGCTGCTTAACGGTGGCCGCGAACCGGACCTGGAAGAAGTCGCGGCACGCCTGAAACTGCCGACCTGGACACTGCGACGCAAACTGGCCGAGGAAGGCACGCAATTTCGCGCCATCCTCAACGACACGCGCAGGGATCTGGCGATGACCTACATCCGCGACACCGAACTGGCCTTCGGCGAGATTGCTTACCTGCTCGGTTTTGCTTCAGCCGAAGCATTCCAGCGAGCGTTCAAGCGCTGGAGCGGCCAGACGCCGGGCGAGTTTCGCCGCAGTCATCGCATACGGGCTTGAATCAGCTGCAAGTTTCAAGCTGCAAGCTGCAAGCTGCAAGCTGCAAGCCGAAGCTTAAAGCTCGGTTGCGTCGTCTGCGGGTTCGGGTTGATCCAGTTCGTAGGCTTGGTATTCGAGCAGTTCTTCTTGATATTCATCCATCGTAAAATCCCCCAACCGCTCGCTATGAAAAATGGCCTGATCAATCGACCTGTGCCCCGAGCATAAAGTGCCCCTATGAAGGAACAGTGAAACGTGGCCTTCATGAATAAAACGTAGCAGGTGGTTGGGGATTTATCGTGGTGGGATTGTCAGGGGAATGTAACCAGATATAGCCGGGCGCAAATCAGTTAGGAGTGAACCTGCTCGCGATAACGTCAGACCTGTCAACATTATGCTGGCTGATCCAACGCTATCGCGAGCAGGCTCACTCCTACAGGGGATTGCGGTTATTGACCGGACGCAGGCATCGCCGGAATCGGCTCGGACGGCGGCGGAATGTCCGGGTTTGCTGGCGGTGTGATGGTTTCGCTGGCCGGCGCTGGCTCTTCAACGGGCGCTGGCGTAATCGGCGCCGGCTCCGCAGGCGGCGCCACCGGCTGGGAATCGACTGGCGCGGTTTCCGCCGGAGCTGGCGCAGGCTCAGCAGCAGGTGCAGGCGCAGGCGTTGCCGCAGGTTCCGCTGCCGGTGTCGGCACCAACGGCGCGGGTGCCGGTGCAGGCGTCGCTTTCGCTTCAGGCACACCGAGGTCAGCCTTGGGCTTCTCCTCGATATGCGCCGCCTTCTTCGCATCCGCCGGCAGGAACTGTTCGACCAGGGTGAAGAACCGCTCGTAGAACTTCTGCGCAGTCACCGTTTCACTGGCGACCTTGACCATCGAATCGTCAGACGAGCCGATCGGCATCGACACCGAGCCCAACACACCTACGCCGAGACTGGCCGAGTTGTTGGTCTTCTTCAGCGCATAGCGATCCTGCAAGGCATTGGCAAACATCGTCGCATGGTGCCCGGCGCTGCCGTCATCGGCGCAGACCACATTGAAGCTGATCTCCATGTGGGTATCGCCGGTCTGCTGGAAGCTCTTGTGCCCGCTGACCAGTTTCGGATCGCTGCTGGTAATGATGTAGCCCTGACTGAGCAACGCCCGCCGCGCCGCTTCGCAACTGGCCACATCCGTCACCGGATAATTGCGCGAAAACGTACCGGAGTCATCGAAGTTCTCGTGCTCATACATCGGCTTGTCTTTCGAACAGCCGGCAATGGCAGCCAACAACAGCGCCAACCCGGCTACACGCAAGGGAATGGAAATCAACATTGAACATCCTGAGAGAAAACAGTCCGGGGCGTATTGTGCAACAGATCGCAACCCCGCGGCGCATGGAATAGTGTCTTGAAACGGTTACAACTTCAATTCGAGGCTCATCACACGCGCGCTGGCGCGCCAGCACAGAAAGATTGAGTGCAAGAGGGAAGGATCGTTCACTGTACGGCCTGCCTGCGCCGCCAAGTTAGCTCCAGAGTTTCAATCGGGTACATCGGCCATGGAGTGGTCGACTGTCACGCCGCCATCGCTTGCAGGCAAGCTCCCACAAGGGATCGGGTGCACCACAAGGCCACGTGTCAGCTTACCCGCTGTTGATCTTGATTCACTGCCAACGGTTCAAGGTCAAAAGCAAAAGCCCCTCACCCTAGCCCTCCCGAAACGTCGGACCGCCCGTAGGGAGAGGGGACTGATCGGGGTGGATGCGAAAGGTACGCCGACCTGGAATATCGAGTCGAACACAAGTTTTGAACGGCCCACAAACCGGCCCCCTCTCCCTCGGGAGAGGGCTGGGGTGAGGGGCAGCCACACCACCAATCCCAAGCCAGCCACCCATCTCTAACCACTCAACAATGAGCGTTAGCTCGAGTGCTTTTGATCTTGATCTTGCCTAACCAGCGACATCGGAAGGCTGAGCGGAGGGATTGATCCGGGCGTGGGAGCGCAGCGACCGTCTGGCGCAGCCAGACACAGCGGAAGGAGGTGCAGCGCAGCAAACCGTA
>NZ_JBUDGD010000055.1:0-33846 GCF_055484735.1 Pseudomonas sp. 15C
ATCCGGGCGTGGGAGCGCAGCGACCGTCTGGCGCAGCCAGACACAGCGGAAGGAGGTGCAGCGAAGCAAACCGTAGCCGCTGCGCCCGGATCGATCCCGCAGCGAAGGAACCCGAGCCTGCGAGGGCCGAACGTAGGAGCAAGCGTTTTGGGTTACCTTTTTGCTGGGCCGGCACTCCGGCGTTTGAAAAAGGTGACCCGCCGTAAGGGCGGAACCCTAAGCAGCCGTTACCGCAGCAACGGATATGTACCCAAAAATCAGAGCACACAAAGCTCAGCGCTTCGCCTAAAAAGCACGATCCTCAAGCACCGTCACAGTAGCAGTGGTACCCGCACGCAAGCGGTTCTTCCCGGCATAGTCGCCGTCAATCTCGATCCGCACTGGCACCCGCTGCGCCAGTTTCACCCAGGTGTAACTCGGATTGATGTTAGCCAGCAGCCGGCTACCCGGTGCGTTTTCCCGGTCGGCAATGGCGAAGGCAATGCTCTGCACCGTCCCGCCAAAGGTCTCCCCGCTCATCAATTGCACACGGACCCGATCACCCTCGCTGATACGCGGCAGTTTCGTCTCCTCGAAGTAACCACTGATATAGAACGAATCACTGTCGACCAGCGCCATCAAGGCGCCACCCGCTGTCGCATAATCACCCTGACGGGTCAGCAGATTGGTGACATAGCCACTGACCGGCGACTCGACGCGGGTACGCTGCAGATCAAGCTCGGCCTGGGTCAGCGCGGCAACCGCCAACTGCACATTGGCCTCGGCCAGCCCGAGATTGGCCTGGTTACGCAACAGGTCCGCCTGGGCCACCGCGACATCGGTGCTGGATTTTTCCCACTCTTCGCCGGAAATCGCAAAACCCTGCTTGAGCTTGCGCCGCCGACGCTCCTCGCTCTGGCGTTGCTTGAGCAAGGCTTCGCTGGCAACGATGGCCGCTTGCGACTGACCCAGCGACGCCCGGGCGACCTCCACCGAGCGCCGCGCATGCTCCACCGCCAGGCGATAGCGCGCCGGATCGATCTCCATCAACAGTTGCCCCTTGTCGACGTGCTGGTTGTCCTGCACGGCCAGGCTGACAATGCGCCCGGAAACATCCGCCGACAGCGACACCACATCCGCCCTCACCCGTGCATCCCGTGTCCACGGTGCACGGGTGTAATACTCCCAGGCAAACCAGCCCAGCACGATGGCCAACACCACCACCGCCAACGTGACCAACCGCGCGAATAACACTTTCAAGGCATCAGGCTCCCATCAACAGAATCAGCGCGGCGCATACGCACGCATACAAGGCGCCCTCAAACAGCGCTTCATGCCAGACCAGGCGCAGCACGCCGAGGCGACGCAACCCCCAGTCCAGAACCAGAAAGATCGGTATGGCCAACAACAGCGCCTGGGCAATGGGCGGCAGGTACACGCCGCCAATCTCGAAATCAATGGGCAAGGGCCGGTTCTCCTTCCGGAATCGAGCGTTCGATGAACTCACCGTGACGCTGCAGGAATGACACGACGATCAGCAGGGCCACCCGCATGCGGAATACCGACCACAAATGTTCGTGGCTGGCGACGTGCAGATCGTCCAGTTCGTCGCCCAAGGCACGCAGTGTCGTCAACAATGGCGCCAGTTGCACATCCGCGCGCCCGGCGACAAAACGCCCGGTCTTGCGCAGTGCAGATGCCAGATGCTGACTGAATACCTCACTGAGCAACGCATTGTTTTGCGCCTGCTGGCGCAACTGCTGCATCGCCACCCCCAACGCCACGCACGCCAGGCTGACTTCATACAGTTGTTGCATGGCCCGACTGTTCGCCGCCGGTAGCAGGCCGAGCATGCTGGTCAGCCGGTCGACCATGCGACTTTCGAAGGCGAATTGCTCTGCGTCGGTTGCTGGAGTTTTGCTTAGCGTATACACCTGCTCGCGCGCTTCGTTATACAAGCGGCGCAAGCGCAATGCCGGGCGGAACGGGAAGATCCACGCATAAACCAACAGCGCGAGCATCGCCGCACTGACGTAGGCACCAGCGAATTCGAACCATTGAATGGCCGTGTTCTGCCCGGTGCCGACGTTTTGCGGACCGAGCATCAGAAAGCTCGACAGCCCCAGGCCCATGGCAATCCCCGTCGTCGCCGGGTTCGCCAGGCCGATCGCGATCACATACAGCAGCGGCGCAAGCAGCAAGGCCAGCGGTTCAAAATCACTGATCGCCGGCACCAGCATGAATTGATAAAGCGCCGAGACCACCAGTGCCAGTCCCAAACCTCGGGCGTAACTCTGCGCGGCCATCAGCGGTCGCGGAAATGTCGCCATCAGCGAGCAGAGAATCCCCACCAGAATCATCCCGCCACGCGCGCCGTCCCAAGCGGTTTCGATCCAGATCAACCCGGCCACCAGCAACGCCGTGAACGCGCGGATCGCATTCATCGACGCCAGGGTGAAATCCAGATGCAGCGGGCTGACCTGACCGCGAAAAAGCACGCTGGCCTCCCGTCCCTCCTGAATCGCATCGCTCAATTCGAGAATCTGTTCGAGTTGCTGCAACAGCCGCGCCTGCTCCCAGCGTAACGCCCAGGCCAGCGAGCGCAGGGTCGCGCTCATGTTTTCGGTGAGTTGCTCGGCCTGATAAGCCAAGCCTTCGAATTGCTGCTGCAAGGTGACGAAATCATGCCGGCGCTCGCTGGACAACGAACGCCCCTGCTCCGCCAGCTCGTCGAGAAGAGCCAGTTCTTCGCTGCGCAGGCGTTGCACCTCCAGCGGCAGATCGCCCTCCCAGCGCTCGGTGAGCAGTTCTCGCTGATGGCGTAATGCAGTGAGTCGCGAAGTCAGCAGCATCAATTGATTGCCCAGCAGCAACACCAGATTATTCGCACTGCGCAGGCGCGGCGCGTCGAAGTACAGATGTCGACGCAACCCCTCGAGCGCGCTGATTTCGCCGAGCAGTTGCTGCTGCCGACGCTGGAAGTCCGCCTCGCTTTCTTCGGTGCGCAGCACTGCCGCCGCATGACTGGCCGCCAGTTTGATCACCTGATCGACCTTGGCGAAATACCCCTTGGCCACGGCTTGCGGTCGCGCCGTCAACAGGCTGACCACGCACACGCACGCCACGGCCAGCAGGGTTTCGGTCACGCGAGTCACCGCCAGCAGGAACGTGCCGTCCGGATCAGGGATCGCCAGCAGCGCGACGACCACCGCGGTGTAACCACTGAGCACGAACGCTTGTGAACTGGTATAGCGCAGGAGCGTTCCGCCGGCCGTGCACAGCGCCAGCCAAAGCGCGAGCGTGGTGATAAAGGGCAAGGGCGCCTGGGGGAAGATCGCCATGATCAGCACCGCAACAGCCGCGCCAAGGGTCGTGCCGATGACCTGGCCGAAGCTGCGCGCCAGCGCCATCCCGGCCAATGGCTGACTGACGATGACCACCGCCATGATCGACCACTTGGGCTGGTCGAGGTCGAACACGAACGCCAGATACAGCGTCAGCAACCCCGCCACAATGGTGCGCAGGGCAAACAGCAGAACGGCCTGGCCGGGATGAATCACAGCCTTGAAGTAATTGAACAGGGCTTGCATGGGCACACTCATCAAAGCGACTTCTGCAAGCGTAGACACTGCATCGCCGGCTTGGTGCGCAACTGAGTCGACGCAGCTTGTAGGAGGATTCACATGCATAGGGTTTGACTGATTGCCCGAGCTGACCGAAGCTTGCCGCTCTGCTCAACAACGCCTGTTTCGGAATCCCGCATGCCTCAGTCTCGCCGCTACCTGCTGATCAGCCTGGGCCTGGTGCTTGTCGTCGTTGTGGCCTGGTTGTCGCTGCGCAGCACCACCCCGGTGACACCCGATTCGATCAAACACGGTTACAGCGAAGCGCTGAACGCCGCCCGCACCGGCGAACCGGGGGCAGCGCGCCAGTTGTACCAGCAACTGGGTCGGCCGGACATCTCGGTGAAACGCCGCGTGTGGCTGCACGGCGAGCTGCCCAACTACCCGAGCCCCCAGGCGCTGAAACTAGCGGACACCGACCTGCAGAACGAAGCCCCGCAAGTACGCTTGGCCGCCATCAAGAGTGTGGTCGGGCTGGTCCCGGGCGGGCAACGCAGTCTGTTGGTAGGGCCGATGCTCGACGATGCGGACCAGGACGTGCGTTTTGCCGCCATCAACGCCCTCCTCGGCCTGACGCCTGACGAACTGGGGCTGTATTTTGCGCCGCTGCAGCAAGCCATCGATGGCTGGGAGCAGACCCTCAAGGCGCAACCGGAAACTGCCGCCAACTACGCGCAATTGGCGCGCCTGCACATTCACAACGCCGAATTCAAGCAAGCGCAAGTCGCCCTGGAGAACTCGTTGCGTCTGGAACCGGGCAATCTGCCGGCGCTGGTCATGCAGATCGATGTCCTCGACCGTTTGGGCCAAAGCGACGCAGCCCGCCAATTGCTCGCTCAACAACTCAAGGCCCAGCCTGATTCAGCCTATTTGCAACACGCCCTGGGCTTGTGGTTGCTGCACCATGGCCAGCGTGAATACGCCCTGCTCGGTTTGTCCAAAGCCGTCGAACTGGAGCCGGACAACAAGGATTACCGCTACGACCTCGCCACCACCCTGCACAGCGCAGAAGAACTGGAGGCGGCGCAAAAGCAATTGCAGGAAATCGTCCAGCGCCATCCCGCCGACCGCAAGGCTCGGGTTCTGCTGATCAATTACTGGAAAGAAAGCGGCCAGCTGCAAAATGTGCAGATTCTGCTCGCGCAACTCGAACAGCTGAACCCGGACGATCCGGCGCTGCAGCAGGGTCTTTGAGCGTAAAAACCCGCAACATCCGCAAACAATAAGCGGAACTGCCATCACGGCTTAAGGTCAAGTTATTCAGGCCGACCCAATGCATCGATGGTCGCGCTTCCCTAAGTCATGAGAGGACATTATTTGTCTACTTCTAACGAGTTGATCAGTGCGAAAGCCGCTACCGGCATTACGGGCCTGGACGACATCCTGGCCGGTGGCTTGTCTCGCGGACATGTGTTTCTGCTGGAGGGTGAACCCGGTACCGGCAAAACCACGGTCGCTTTGCATTTTCTCCTGGCCGGCGCAAAAGCCGGCGAGCGCTCGTTGTACATCACGCTCTCGGAAACCGAGCGCGAGCTGCGCCAAGGCGCGCTGTCCCACGGCTGGACGCTTGACGACAACATCAAGATCTTCGAGCTGACGCCGCCGGAAAGCCTGCTTAACGCCGAGCACCAGCAAAGCCTGCTGTATTCCTCCGATCTGGAGCTGGGCGAAGCCACCAAGCAGATTTTCGAAGCGGTCGAGCGTTTCAAGCCGACTCGCGTGGTGCTCGACAGCCTGTCCGAAATCCGCTTGCTGGCACAAAGCTCTCTGCGCTATCGCCGGCAGATCCTGGCGATCAAGCATTACTTTGTCCGCTATAACGCGACGGTGGTGCTGCTGGACGATCTCACGACCGAGTCGCTGGACAAGACCGTGCACAGCGTCGCGCACGGGGTGATCCGCCTCGAAGAGCTGACGCCCGCCTACGGTGCCGAGCGTCGACGCGTGCGAGTGGTCAAGTATCGCGGGCAGAAGTATCGCGGCGGTTTCCATGACTTCACCATCATGGGTGATGGCGTGCATGTGTTCCCGCGGCTAGTGGCGGCCGAGCATCGCGGCGAGTATGCGCGGTTGCAACTCTCCAGCGGCATCGAGCAAATGGATGCGCTGCTTGGCGGCGGCATCGAGACCGGTTCGAGCACGCTGATCCTCGGCCCTGCCGGTACCGGCAAGTCGCTGATCTCGATGATCTTCGCCGCCGCTGCTGTGCGTCGCGGCGAAAAAGCTGCGCTGTTCATCTTCGACGAAGAGCTGGGCCTGCTGCACGAGCGCATGAAGAACATCGGTATCAACCTCAAGGAGCTGCAGGCCACCGGCAATCTGCTGATCGAACAGGTGGACGCCGCCGAACTGTCGCCGGGCGAGTTTTCCCATCGCGTACGACGCTGTGTCGATGAGCTTGACATCAAGACTGTGGTGATCGACAGCATCAACGGTTACCAGGCCGCGATGCCGGAAGAGAACGCACTGGTCCTGCACATGCACGAACTGTTGCTGTACCTGAACCGCAAGGGCGCGGCGACGTTCATGACGGTCGCCCAGCATGGCCTGGTCGGTGACATGCAAGCGCCGGTCGACATCACCTATCTGGCTGACACCGTGGTGCTGCTGCGTTATTTCGAAGCGCTGGGCAAGGTCCGCCGCGCGATTTCCATCATCAAGAAACGCACCGGCAGCCACGAATCGACCATTCGTGAATTCCGTATTTCGAAGGGCGGCATGACCATCGGTGAGCCGCTGGAAGCCTTTCAGGGCGTGCTGCGTGGCGTCCCAACTTACCTCGGCGCGAACAATCCGCTGCTTCAGGAAGACAGCTTGTGAATCTCGAGGTGCCACTGGCCGAACGGGCGCTGATTCTGGCGCCCTTGGGTCGCGACAGTCAGATTGCGCTGAAGATTCTCAATGAGGCCGGTTACGGTGGCGTCGTCACCCCCGCCCTCGGCGAGTTGTGTACGCAGCTGGAACTGGGCGCAGGCTTATTGCTCGTCGCTGCCGAAGCCCTGCGCGGGCCGGAAATGGAAACACTGTTCGCCTGGCTGGAGCAGCAACCGGCGTGGTCGGATCTGCCGATCATTCTGTTGACCCACCACGGCGGACAGGAACAAGGCCCCTCGTCGCGGCTGAGCGATCTGCTTGGCAACGTGAGTTTCCTCGAGCGCCCTTTTCATCCCGTCACCCTGGTCAGTATGGTCTCGGCCGCACTGCGCGGGCGACGACGACAATATGAAGCGCGCGATCGCCTGATCGACCTGAGCGAAAGCGAACGGCGCCTGCAATCGACGCTCGAAACCCTCGAGCAACAGGTCGAGGAGCGCACCGCGCAGCTGCGCCACAACGAAGAAGCCTTGCGCCAATCGCAGAAAATGGAAGCGGTCGGCCAGCTCACCGGTGGCATCGCGCACGACTTCAACAACATGCTCACCGGGATCATCGGCAGCCTCGAATTGATTCGGCGGCGCCTGGCCCGTGGGCGAACCGAGGATCTCGACAGCCTGATCGATCTCGGCGTCACCTCAGCCAACCGCGCCGCCGGCCTGACCCATCGTCTGCTGGCGTTTTCCCGTCGCCAGTCGCTGGACTCCAAAGCCGTTCAGATGAACACCCTGGTGCTGTCCATGGGCGAGTTGTTGCAGCGCAGCCTCAATGAAAGCATTCAGCTGGAGATGCGTCTGGATGAAAACCTCTGGGTTGCCGAAGCAGATCCCAATCAGCTGGAAAGCGCCCTGCTCAACCTGGTGATCAATGCCCGTGACGCCATGCCCGACGGCGGCAAACTGGTGGTCGAGACCAGCAATCAGGTGTTACATCGCGATTTCACTGAGGCCTACAGCAATCTCGAGCCCGGCGATTACGTCATGCTCAGCGTCACCGATAACGGCTGCGGCATGCCGCAAAGTGTCATGAGCCGCGCGTTCGATCCCTTCTTTACCACCAAACCGATCGGCCAGGGCACGGGTTTGGGCCTGTCGATGATTTACGGTTTCAGTAAACAGTCGCGCGGCCACGTGTCGATCGACAGCGAAATCGATCAGGGCACCACGGTCAAACTCTACCTGCCGCGCTTTCGCGGCGAAGAATTGGTCAGCGACGATGCAGACGTTGAGCATGCTCCCGATGCGCTGGACGGCGAAACCGTGCTGATCGTTGAGGACGATCCAGCGGTTCGTGTGCTGGTCTGTGCGGTGCTCAGTGAGTTGGGTTATGCCTACGTAGAGGCTGGCGACGCCGACACCGCATTGCCGATTCTCAATTCGACGCAGCGCATCGACTTGCTGGTCAGCGATGTCGGTTTGCCGGGCATGAACGGCCGGCAACTGGCAGAGGTCGGTCGCCAATACCGGCCCGGTCTGAAGGTGCTGTTCATCACCGGTTACGCCGAGCACGCCGCAGTGCGCGGCGGATTCCTCGATTCCGGCATGCAGATGATCACCAAGCCGTTCACCTTCGATCTGCTCACCGCCAAGGTGCGCGAGATGATCAAGAACTGACTGCCAATCCACGGCCCGCGCAAGCGGGCCGGGCAGTCAGGCCAGCAATTCCTGAATCTTTTCCTGCAGCACGTCCAGATCGAAGGGTTTCTCCAGGATGGGAGCCTTGCTGGTGATCGGACTGCCGGTCTCGCGGATTTCCTGCGGATAACCACTGATAAAGATCACTTTCAGATCCGGGCGCAGTTTTACGGCGGGTTCTGCGATCTGCACGCCGGAAATTCCGCCCGGCAAACGAAAATCAGTGATCAACATGTCCAGGTGCGGCTTGCTCGCCAGGATCTCGAACGCCTGTTCTCCGTTTTCAGCCTGCAACACGCGATAGCCCTGCCCCGACAGATAATCCGTCAGAACCATCAAGATAACCGGTTCGTCTTCGACGACGAGTACTACATCTTGTGCATCTACGCTCATGGGAAGCCTTTGTTCGGTCAATAGCTGCTGATACGACCGTACGGTCAATCAGAGGTTGCGTCGGATATGCCGTTTTCCTGGATTGGCAGACAAACGCGAAACAGGGCGCCTTCGTTGATTTCACTTTCGACGACGATGGAGCCGCCATGGGCGGCGACGATCTGCTCGGAAATGAACAGACCCAGCCCGAGCCCGGCCACTACCGTCTTGGCGGAAACCCGTTCGAACTGTTGGAAAATACGCTTCTGGTTTTCCTTGCTGATGCCTATGCCGTGGTCCTGCACTTCGATTCGCGCTTCATCGCCCTCACGGTAGACGCGCACCTGAATCGGACTGCGGCCGCCATAACGCAGGGCGTTGGTCAGCAAGTTCGACACCACCTGCTCGATGCGGAACTCGTCCCAGTGTCCTTCCACGGGGCCGAAGACGGTCAACGACACTTCGGTCTCGGCGGCCTCGATCTGCTGAGCAAAGTTCTGCAGCAGATTGCTCACCAGTTGCACCAGATCGAAACGGCTTGGCCGGATCGACAGCTTGCCGGTGCGAATGCGCGACACGTCGAGCATGTCTTCAATCAGGCGAATCAGGCTTTTGATCTGCCGCTCATCGCGGTCGACCATGGCGTGCATCTTGTCGAGAGTGAACGCCGAAGCGTTGTCGCGGGCCAAGTGCATCTTGCGCAGCTGGGTTTCGAGGATCAGACCGTTGAGCGGCGTGCGTACTTCGTGGGCGACGATCGACATGAAGTCATCGCGCATGCGCACGGCCTGCTCGAGGTCCGCCTGTGTGCTTTGCAGTTGTTGCAGCAACGCTTCCTGCTCGCGACGCGCCTGTTCGAGCGCTTCGAGCTGTTGCTTCAACGCCTTGCTCTGGCGATACAGATCGACGAAGACGTTGACCTTGCTTTTCACCGCATGGATATCCAGCGGTTTGTGCAGAAAGTCCACCGCCCCGCTCTCGTAGCCTTTGAACGCGTAGTTCAACTCGCGGCCGGCGGCGCTGACGAAAATGATCGGGATGTTCTTGGTTTTCTCGGTGCCGCGCATCAATTCGGCGAGTTCGAAGCCGTTCATGCCGGGCATCTGCACATCGAGAATGGCCATGGCGAACTCGTGCTGCAGCAGCAACGACAACGCCTCATCCGCTGACAGGGCTTTGTAGACCGTGCGGTCTTCGCGCTTGATCAGCGCTTCGAGTGCCAGCAGATTCTCCGGCAGATCGTCGACGATCAGCAGTTTGGCTTGGATGTTACTTAGCATGCGATTCGTTCCAGCTCGACAAGCAGACCGCTGATGTCGTGAATGGGTAGGACATGATCCGGCTGCCGAATGTTCATTGCAGCCTGAGGCATGGTGGCGACCTGCGCTTCGTTGGGGTCCTGGACAATGGTCAAACCGCCGCAGCGCTTGATTTGCGCCAGTCCGCGCGCGCCATCGTGATTGGCGCCAGTCAGTAAAACCGCGGCCAGCGTTGGTCCGTAAACGTCGGCGGCGGACTCGAAAAGAAAATCGATCGAGGGCCGCGAATGGTGCAAACGGTCTTCCTGACTCAAGGAAAAGCTGCGGTCCATTTCAATCGACAGGTGATAACCGGGCGTGGCGAAATACACCGTGCCGGCTTCGATATCCTGCTTGTCGGCAGCCTCGACCACCGGCATTTGCAGGCGCCGGGCGAAGACTTCGGCCAATTGGCTGCGGCGTTCTTCGGGTAGGTGCAACACCACAATGATCGGCAATCTGAAGCCACGGCGCAGCGGCCCAAGCAGGCTCAGCAGCGCCTCGACGCCACCGGCGGACGCTCCGACTACAACGGCCTCGACGCGAGGCAAAACCGCCGCTTCGTTCATGTTTTGCGGTAAATCCGTTCTTGCTTCACCAGCCCTTCGAACCGGTTGGCATAGTTGGAAAAATCCAGCGTCTCTTTGCTGCCCAGCACCAGAAAGCCGCGGTGACACAGCGACTCATGAAACAGCCCGAAGGCCCGATCCTGGAGCTTCTTGTTGAAATAGATCAGCACGTTGCGGCAGGAAATCAAGTGGGTTTCGGAGAATACGCTGTCGGTGGCCAGGCTGTGATCGGCAAACGTCACGTTTTCGCACAAGGTCTTGTCAAAAATCGCGTAGCCATAGGCCGCCGTGTAGTAGTCGGCGAACGAGCGCTGACCACCGGCCTGCTGGTAATTGGCGGTATAGGCGCGGACGTTCTCCATCGAGAAAATCCCCTGCTTGGCCTTGTCCAGCGAGCGTGGATTGATGTCAGTCGCGTAGATGATCGTGCGATCGAGCAGGCCTTCTTCGCGCAGCAGAATCGCCATCGAATAGACCTCCTCGCCCGTGCTGCAGCCGGCAATCCAGATTTTCAGCGAAGGATAGGTGCGCAGCAGCGGAACCACTTCGTTGCGGATGGCGAGGAAGTGCGACGGGTCGCGAAACATTTCGCTGACCGGAATCGTCAGCAACTGCAAAAGCTGCATGAACGCCGTCGGGTCATGCAGCACTTTTTCCTGCAGCGCCGAGATCGTCGCGCACTCGAACTGGCTCAACGCGTGGTGCACCCGGCGCTTGATCGAAGCGCCGGAGTAATCGCGAAAATCGTAGCTGTACTTGAGATAAATCGCCTCGATCAACAGGCGCAGCTCAATTTCGCTGTTTCGTTCGGCGGGTGTACTGCGTTCCACTAAATGCGTTCCATCTTCGGTAACCACACACGAATCAGCGAGAACAGACGATCCAGGTCGATGGGCTTGGCCAGATAATCATTGGCGCCCGCCTGCAGGCAGCGCTCCTGATCGTCCTTCATGGCCTTGGCCGTGACCGCAATGATCGGCAGCTTGCGCCAGCGAGGATCCTTGCGGATTTCAATGGTGGCTTCGAAACCGTCCATTTCCGGCATCATCACGTCCATCAACACCAGATCGATGTCCTCGACTTCGTTGAGTTTCTCAATCGCCTCACGACCGTTACGGCCGATCACCACGACTGCGCCTTTGGTCTCCAGGGCACTGGTCAGGGCGAAAATGTTGCGCACATCATCGTCCACCAACAGCACCTTGCGGCCCTCGAAGACTTTGTCGCGGCTGCGTGCGGTCTTGAGCATCTTCTGCCGTTCATGGGACAACTGCGATTCGACTTTGTGCAGAAAGAGTGTGACCTCATCAAGCAAGCGCTCCGGCGAGCGTGCACCCTTGATGATGATCGAGCGCGAATACTTGCGCAGTTCGGATTCTTCGTCGCGGGTCAGGTTGCGCCCGGTGTAGACAATCACCGGTGGGAACGAGCAGATGTCCTCGGTGGACATGCGCTTGAGCAGGTCATTGCCGAGCATGTCCGGCAACTTCAGATCGATGACCATGCAGTCGTAGATCGTCGTGCGCAGCAGCTCCAGCGCATCCTGGGCCAGGCCCACCGCGGTGATTTCAATGTCTTCATCGCCGATCAGCCGCGCGATGCTTTCGCGTTGCAGATCGTCATCCTCGACCAGCAGCACGCGTTTGACCTTTTGCGTCAGCTTGGCTTCGAGACGGGCGAATACGTCTTTCAGCTCTTCACGGGTGGTAGGTTTGACCGCATAGCCGATGGCGCCCATGTGCATCGCTGCTTCGACACGGTCTTCGACAGAAATCACATGCACCGGAATGTGCCGGGTGCCGGCGTGTTCCTTGAGACGTTGCAGCACGGTCAGGCCGGAGTGGTCTGGCAGGCGCATGTCGAGCAGGATCGCATCCGGGACGAACTCTTTCGCCAGGTCGTAGCCTTCGTCGGCACCGTGGGCGACCAGGCACTGATAGCCCAGCTCGTGCGCAAGGTCATAGAGGATGTGGGCGAAATTCGGTTCGTCTTCCACCACCAGAATGCAGCGTGTGTTGAACGGAGCCTTGTCGCGGTCATCGGCGAAACGCGGGATGTGTACCGGCGCCAGCGGTGACACATTCAGCGCTGGCGCTGCAGGCGCGACTGGCGCAGGCGGCGTGAAGGTCAACGGCGCCGATGCCACTTCAGCGGACTCGCTGTACTGAGTTGGCAGCAGCAGGGTGAACACACTGCCCTGCCCCGGCGTGCTGCTGACGCTGATCGAGCCGCCGAGCAAGGTCGCCAGATCACGGGAAATCGACAAGCCCAGACCCGTGCCGCCGTATTTGCGGTTGGTGGTGCCATCGGCCTGACGGAACGCTTCGAAAATGCTTTCCTGCTGGTCTGGCGCAATACCGATGCCCGAATCGCGAACGATGAATGCAATATGCTCGTCAGGCTGGCCGGCGATGGTCAGGCTCACCGAACCCTTCTCGGTGAACTTCAACGCGTTCGACAGCAGGTTCTTGATCACCTGCTCCAGGCGCTGGCGGTCGGTGTACAGCATGGCCGGCGCGCCCGGTTGCAGGTCGACAGTGAAGGCCAGCTGCTTGTCCGTCGCCAATGGCTCGAACATGTTGCGCAAGCCTTCGGCCAGACGCGCGACGCTGGTGTTCTCGGGCAGCACTTCGAGTTTGCCCGCCTCGACTTTGGAGATGTCGAGAATATCGTTGATCAGGTTGAGCAAGTCGTTGCCGGCGGAATAGATCGACTCGGCAAACTTGACCTGTTCGGCGCTGAGGTTTTCCTGCGGATTCTCCGCGAGCAACTTGGCCAGAATCAGCGAGCTGTTCAACGGCGTGCGCAGTTCGTGGGACATGTTGGCGAGGAATTCAGACTTGTATTTGCTTGAACGCTGCAACTCTTCGGCGCGTTCTTCCAGTTGCACTTGGGCCTGATTGAGCTCGGTGTTCTTCTGGTCCATGGCATCGCGCTGCTCGGCCAGGGTTTGCGCCTGTTCGGCAAGCTGCTCGTTGGTCTGCTCCAGCTCGACCTGCTGGGTTTCCAGGTGCGCCTGGGATTCCTTGAGAATCCGCGACTGTTCTTCCAGCTCTTCGTTGGCGGTTTTCAGTTCTTCCTGCTGCACCTGCAACTCTTCGTTCAACTGCTGGGTTTCGGCCAGCACTTCCTGCAGGCGCTGACGGTAACGCGCCGCTTCGATGGAAGTGCCGATGTTGCCGGCAATCAGTTCCAGCAATTCGATGTCGCGCTGGTTCAGCGGGCGCAGAAAGCCCAGTTCGATCACGCCATTGACGCGTTCGTCGTCGCTGGTCGGCACCACCAGCACGCTGTGCGGCAAGCCTTCACCGAGGCCGGAGCTGACTTTGAAGTAGTCGCTCGGCACCGCATCAAGACGAATCAGCCGCGCCTGCTGCGCCACTTGGCCAACAATGCCCTCGCCACTGAAGATCGCTTGTTCCTGTTCTTCTTGTTGACGGGAGAACCCGTAAGTGGCCACGCGTTTCAGTCCGCCGTGCTCTTCGCGCACATACAATGCGGCCACGGCAGTGCCCAGGTACTGCGCGCAGAACTGCAGAATATTGCGCCCCAACAGATTCAGCGTCAGTTGCCCCAACACTTGCTCGGCCAGTTGCGTCTGGCCATTGCGCAACCATGCTTGTTTTTCCAGGCGCTCGGCACTGGCCTCTTGCGCCGCCAGGGTCGCGCTATAGCTTTGCGAAAGATTGACCAGATCACGGCGACCGACATACGCCAGCAAACCGCTGATGACGCCGATGAACAGCAGATAAAGGCTGATGCTCCAGATCGTGGTACGCCGCACTTCTTCATTACGCGTGGCGCGCAATACCTGCTCGGTCTCGATGACGTCTTCGAACTGCTTGCGGATTTCGTCGGTCAGGCGCTTGCCGCGCCCGGCCTTGACCGCGCCACGATAATCGCCGCTGCTGCGCTGCAGATCGATCATTGATTGCGCGTAATTGGCCCATTCGACCTGCAACGCCTGCAGACGACGAATGCGATCCGTCTGCACAGGGTTGTCGGCAGTCAGCTCGAGCAACGTACTGAGCGCCACGGCGATCCGCGGTTTGGCAGTCTCGTACGGGTCGAGGAAGTGCTCGTCACCGCTGAGCAGGTAGCCGCGCATGCCGGTTTCCAGGTCCACGGTGAGCTTCACCGCTTCGTTGGCGTTATTGATCACCCGGTCGGTGTGCTCCACCCACTGGATAACCGACAACAGATAGGTGATCAGCGACACGAAAAACACGGCGCTCAGTGCGCCAACGCCCAAGGGCAGGCTGATGTTGCGAGTCAGGAGTTTACGGAACCGTTGTTCATCAACCGAAGACGGAGAGGACATGAGGCAGCCTTGTCGAACTGTTGAAAAACGTGGAGTTTGCCCGAAAACCCCGGTCTGGATCCATTTTTCTGACGCTTTTGATGGCAATTTCCTACATCCCCCTGCACGCGGACGGCGCCAACCGCTATCCTGTCGCCGCCCCGCTGCCCCGCGCTTTTTTTGTATCAAGCCGGGAACTTGTGGCTATGCGCCATTTACTCATGCAAGAGTCCGGCGATTTCGATCGACCGGTGTCCCCCCGTTTTTTTGAGAGCCCTGCCATGTCTGCCACCCAATCCACCATCCTTGTCGTTGAAGACGACGCCATCGTGCGCATGCTTATTGTGGATGTGCTGGAGGAGTTGGAATACCGGGTCGTGGAAGCCGATGGTGGCGAGCAGGCCCTGGAAGTTCTTCAGGACCAGACCCGGCAAATCAATCTGATGATGACGGATGTCGGACTGCCCGGCATGGATGGTCGCGAGCTGGCGAAGGAAGCGCGCAAACTGCGCCCTGCCCTTAAGGTCCTGTTCGCCAGTGGTTACGCGGAATCCATTGACGTCCCGGAAGACATGCACATGATCGGCAAACCGTTTTCAATTGACCAATTGCGCGACAAAGTAAAAAAGATAATTGATTAACCGCACAAATCAACGCAGCTATCACCCTTAATGAGCTCGAGATAAATACAACAACTTTCGAGCAATCGAAAAACGACCTCACACAAACCTTGTTGATAACCACCCACTTAAAAAAGAGGATACATCGAACTTACAAACCAACAACAAGCTGACTTATGAAAACCAAACATACGAATTCTTCAAACCAACGTAATTTATCTCGACTCACAAACTCCATAGACTCCCAGCGCGATCACTCTCCGAGTGATAATCGTGAGCGGGAAGAAGTGATTTATAAACTCAGGCAACGCGTATCGGATCTCGCCCCTTCGCAAACCATTACCTTGGCTGGCGCGACCATCACTCTCGAATCGGGATCATCCCTGGAGGAAGCACTGCTTGCGGGTCGACACCTATTGCATACATTGTGCGATCAAGCCTCTTTCAAAAAGCTCCTGGCAACATTACAACTTTCCGATCGTTTCATTTTTGAAATAAGCGCTGAAGGCAAAATGAATGCAGTCAGCGGTAACAACAGCACGGGCCTGGAAAACGCTTTCATCCTCGCGCCGGATTTGAAAGAAGACCTGCAAACCCTGGTTGAAATGGCAGCGTTGACCGGTGGCAAGATTTCCAACGCCGATCAGATTGATTTAACGCAGTGGCTGGCATTTCATGGCTTTCTGATCCCGCGCAACGCTCTCGAAGTTTCCCGCCTGGTCGCATTCATGACTGCCGCGCCCAAGCCAGGTCCAGTGTTTGGTAACTATCGGGAAATGATCAAGGCCAGCGAAGGCAACACGGCCACGCTGTCGGCGGCGCAACGCGGCGAGCTTCGCAAGCTCATTGTCAGTTATACAAAAGGCGAGTCATTACTGGAGCATCTGTCAGAACGTATTCTGGGTGGACGGCTCGCGCCGTTCACACGCTCCGAAGCCGAAAATATCATTGATCAACTGGTCTCCAGCCCAATCGCCGTTCATTGGGCGGACGCTTGCGTGCGCGATCTGGGCTGGTATGGCACGCAGCCGAATCAGCCACAGTCGGCAACGGCGCGCAAACAAATAATCCTGACCGCCCTTTTGCTGGATCTGCATCCGCAAGTGGGTGAGCAAGAGCTGCGCAATCATGTGGCCGGCTTCGATCTGTATGCTGCCGAACATCTGGAGCTGTCTTTCGCAGACATTCAGACCCGATTCGAAAATCACCTGATCGCACATCATCGAGTGAGCCAACGTAACGTCGCACTCGCCGCGCATTTATTGCTGGCCGAGCCCGCGCCGGAGTTTCTAGTCCCCCAGCTGCCTGCCACGCTGTTACTGGGTACACCGCAATGCGTCGAATACTGCCGAATCGTAGCGGTGCATGAAATCATAGCCCCAGGCTCGACCCGCTCAATGTCTTACGCAAAGCTGCAACAACTTTCGACATTGGAACCGGCGACCGAATCGCGCAAGAAACTCGATGCTCTGGCAGCGATAGACCCTGTCATCGATTGGGCATTGCTCAATAAAATCGTCTCGCCTGAAGAGGTCGAGAACTCCGTCCCCGAGGCCCTTAAAGTCGCTACGGATGCGTATGTGCGGCATGCCAGAACACTTGCCGCAAATGCCGAAACATTGAAGCGCCCTCTGCCAACACGCAAAAGTGTCGCCTTGGACATTCTCAAGCACGTCGCCAAGGGTTGTACTTACCTTGAAAATGACGTGCTTCAGCAGGTACGCAATGTACCGTTGGAAGACGCCTATAACTCGCTGCGCCTTTCTCCGGTTGAACTGCATATGTCCAACGACCTTGCGACCGGCGACTGGGATCTGAAAAAAGGCGAAAGTATCTATAAAGCGTTTCCCGACCTGCTGCGCAATCTGGTTTCGCCCGACGGTGAATTCCACCGCCAGTTCAATCGGGCCTATGTCACGCATACACAAGCCATGCATACGCACCTGAAACAGGCCTTCTCGTTCCTGCCACTGTCTGAGCGGACGCGTTTGCTCAAAGGCAAGGTGACAATGTTCACCGTCAGACCCTCGGTTGCGAAACTTCAGGACATCACCTCTTTGCCCGTCAATCCCCTTGCATCGGTCATTGATTCAATCGTCAAGACGACTGAGCGTAAGCCCACTGAAAGCCATAAAGAAATAGACGAAGCCAAAGGCCGCTACGGCGTGGTGATTTATTGCGAGTACGAGGGTCAGGGTTCGTGTTACGAGCTACTCACATTGCACGGCGTCTGCCGTGAAAACACTCAAATGGCAGCGCTGATTCAGCAGGAAAATCTGCTGAATCCAAAGGTTTCCCCCGCAGGGAGGAAATACTCTGCGCCTGCTACAGTGCATCGATTACCCACGGATATCGAATGTTATACCCATGGCGTACCGCCCGGTCTCGTCGCTATCAGTTCGGGCATTATCGACAGGGTCAATGAGTTGCCCGCTGAGCCACCTGCGCAGATCAACGGTTACTACCAAAGTTTCTACTCCAAGGAGTTCGATCGCCTGGTGAACTTCGTGCTCAAGCACAGACCGATCGCAACTTATGATGAACTGGTCAAAGAATGTTGGGGACAGACCCGGCTCGAGGCTTTGCGGATCAAACGGGACAAGGATCTGGATACGTTTCTCAATGTGATCGTTCCGTTCAAGTCGTGTATCGAAGATTTGAATTCCGACGATATAGTGCGACAGGTTCAAGGCGCCGGAGCTTGCGCGCTGGAAGCCGCAATGACCGTTCTGCTGGTAGTCGCTGCCATCGCAAAAGTTGCCACCGTGGTCGCCACAGGCGTGAGCGCTGCCACAAAGGCCGGCAAAATCGCTTCGACAGGCCTTGGACTGGTCAACAGCCTGATCAACCCACTGGACGGGGCCACCGATCTACTGATCAAGGGAGCGAAACTCTTGCGTAAAGGCTGGCACAGCGGTTTGGCCGCACTTGAAGGTGCTATATACGACGCCCGGAAATGGACTGCAAAACCGCCCTATCACGCACTTTCCACTGTGGCCGATACGGACACTCTGCGACTAGGCACGCGGCAATATGCGCAAAACTCCACCGACCTGTTTCAGGTATGGGGCATCCGCCACACGGATGAATGGTACGCCGTAAACCGTCTGGGCGAACCGTGGGGACCTCAATTGAGAGAGCTGAAAGTTGTCAATATCTTTCGCAATCCATTCAAGCGAGCAAAACCTTTCAGCTATACCCGCGGTTATCTTAAAAAAGCGATTCCTCACGCTAAAAGTAAAATCGACAACACGATTGCGTTGATCTCCGATGCCCGAAACGAGGACGTCAGAACCGTCCTTCTGCATATCTTTGGTACCGACTCGAATGCGGCGGTCGAGCACATAACGAACAATCTGCGGAACATGCGCAGAGATCTCGACTTTGTCAGCCTCGAGAACATGATCTTTCGGCCACAGGGTAGCGATGCCTATGCTGCCTTACAGCCCCAGGCCTATAAGCGCTGGCAAGCCGCTGTGTATTCGAATACCAAACTGGACGTCAACACAAGGACGTTCTTGTCCATTTATCCGGACAATCTGGATGAAATGTATGAAGTGGCGAAATTTGACGACGCCAAGATCGGCGACGTTCTGGTGCATGAAATATCTCATGGCGCTCCAGGCACGCTCGACTTCTATTACGGAGATGCGATTAAAGGTGCAAGCCCGGCGGAGTACGACGCCGTCGGTCTGTTGGAGTTCGCCAGAAACCCGCGCAAGGCGCATCCCAAAAATACGGCCAACCCTCATTTCCGCTATGCAAAAGTGGCGGACTTTCAGGAATTCGAGTCTATTACAACCTGGCCTGCAATCATCAAAGAGCACCCGGCATTGCTGAATGCCGAATCCTATGCAGTGGCAGTGTCGTTGATAGACCAATACCGAACCAGCCCCAGTACTTTTCAGTTCAACCGTTCGGTTATCACCAATACGATCAATAACACCGCTCCCGGAGAGTTCCTTCCGGGCCCGCTTCTGCTTAACCTGGCCAAACCGGCCTTTTAAAACGCGAAAACAGGTGCACTGCTGAGAAGAGGGGCGCAAACAACCATCACTGTGGTTTAATTGCGCCCTTTTTTTGCCGGCCCGGCTGATGCTCAGGACTGCCCTCATGAACCTGCCTTCCACCACCAAAGTCCTTGTCATCGGCTACGTCTGGCCAGAGCCGCGTTCCTCGGCAGCCAGCGGGCATGTCATGCAGATCCTCGAAACCCTCCTGCAGCAAGGGTGGGATATCACTTTCAGCAGTCCGGCCGGCCCTGGCGAGCACAAGGCTGATCTGGCTGCGCTCGGCATTCGTGAAGTGCCGATCGAACTCAACAACAGCAGCTTCGATACGTTCATCAGCGAACTGGCGCCGGATATTGTCCTGTTCGACCAGTTCATGATGGAGGAGCAGTTTGGCTGGCGCGTGGAAAAGCACTGCCCACAAGCGCTGCGCGTGCTGGAAACTTCGGACCTTCAAAGCCTGCGGCATGCGCGCCATCAACGGCTGAAGGATCGCCTCAAGCGCAATCCTGAGCAGAATGATTTCAGCGATGTATTCGCGCCTGCCCTCACCGACGAGTTCGCGCTGATGGCCGAGACCGATCTGGCCAAACGCGAGATCGCAGCGCTGTATCGTTGTGATCTGAACCTGATGATTTCCGAAGTCGAGATTCAATTGCTGATCGAACAATTCGGCGTGCCTGCGCAGTTGTTGCACTGGTGTCCGCTGATGGTCAATCTGCCTGTTGTCGAACCGGCCGCCATGGCCGGACGGGCGAACTTTCTGAGCATCGGCAACTTTCGACATGCGCCCAATTGGGACGCGGTGCTGTGGCTGAAAACCACGATCTGGCCGCTGATTCGCCAGCAATTGCCGCAGGCCCAACTGCATATTTATGGTGCTTATACGCCGCCGAAAGCCTCGGCGCTGCATAACGCCAGGGAAGGCTTTCACATCATGAACTGGGCTGAAGATGCGTTGCAGGTCATGTCTGCCGCGCGGGTCTGCCTGGCGCCGTTGCGGTTTGGCGCCGGCATCAAGGGCAAACTGGTCGACTCCATGCTCTGCGGCACGCCCAGCGTCACCACGCCGGTGGGTGCCGAAGGCATGCATGGCGAGCATGCGTGGCCAGGTGCAGTCACCCGGAGCGCAGTCGATTTCGCTAATCGCGCTGTCGCGCTTTACAACGATGAGGCGCAGTGGCAGCAGGCCCGCTCGGCAGGTTACGCCCTGCTGACCGAACGCTACTCGCAGTCAGTGCACGGTCCGGCGCTGATCGAAAAACTGCGTTATTGTCAGGAAAACCTCGAACAACTAAGGGTTACAAACTTCACCGGCAGCATGCTGCGGCATCATTCGCATAAAAGCACTCAGTACATGGCGCAGTGGATTGAAGCGAAGAACCGTCTACCGCAAGAAACAAGTGACATGTAAGCGGGAATATCTACACGACTTGCATTAAAAGCGACATTGGCCAAACAACATCGAACCGTTATAAACATCCTGCGCGCGCACTTCTACCAACTTAAAAATCCACGCAGGATGTAATACATGGACAGTATCGACAACTTTCAACCGTACCAATGGATGGCCGACGCGCCGCAGATTGACAATCTTTCGCTTTTTGAATTGACCCTGCCGGGCACGCATAATGCGGGCTGCGACCTTGATGCCCGTTATACCGTACCGTTAAGCAGCAACTGGATTGCCTGCCAGGACGTTTCGTTCTATTCACAATTGAGTCGTGGCGCCCGGGCACTTGATGTTCGTCTTGACTTTATCCCTGGAGCCCAAGGCCTTGCGCAATTCCGTTTCCAGCATAATGGCTACCGTTCCTCTCGCACACTTGAAGATCTGGTGCGTGACATAAAAGCTTTTTATGAAAGAAGCCGTGATGAATTCATCATTCTGGACTTTCATGAACTCGCTAATGGCAAAAAGGAATTCGATCATGCACAGTTCAAGGCATTAATGCTGGAGCATCTCGGTGATCGAATGATCCCCGCGCAGAATCTTTATCTGCCCCTTGGAGAGCTGAAGGCAATCAGTCCGCTGCAACGCATCATGGTGGCCGCGCCGACGACGTGGGAAAACGATGATTTTCGCTTCCAGCGCAAGATCGACCACAAATGGATCGGCAAAAATCTGGCCAAGGAAGCTGAACTTCGAGACTACATTGCTGAAGTGTTGAGCGCGCCGATCAGCAGGCTGCGCCCTTGGTCCTTGTCAGCGACGCTCTACTCCGCGGGCGGTCCGCAGCGGATTCTGGGTGCGCTCGACAGCTGGTTCGATCCAAGCCAATCGGACTGGGCGAAAAAGTGCCACATCATCAATTTCGACTTCATCAAGAATTCGAATCTGGTGCGCTTTTGCCTGACGGCGAATCTGCAGAAAGCCAGTGAGAAGTCAGCATAAACACCAGCACCGTACGGCCAACGGGAACTGGCGCAACGCTTGATAAACGAGGCATCATCGGCAGGCGATCAACAACAAGAAGCGCACCATGACCCGAACCGCTCGCGTCACCGACCCCTCTTACGAGTTGATGGATGACCATAACGGCTTGTCCATCATCTACCGTCAGCACGGCTTCCCCTGCCCGCTGGTGCGCTGGCACTTCCACAAGGAGTACGAACTGCACTTGATCGTCGCCAGTTCCGGCAAAGTGTTCATTGGTGACTACATCGGCAACTTCTATCCGGAAACGCTATTCCTGACCGGCCCCAACCTGCCGCACAACTGGATCAGCCAGGTCGCCGAAGACGAAGTGGTGGAAAAGCGCGACATGCTGGTCAACTTCACCGATGAATTGTTCGAAAGTGGCCATCAGGTATTCGCCGAGTTGAAAACATTGGCACCACTGCTGGAGCGTGCGCAGTACGGCATCGAGTTTCGCTGCAAGCGCACCATTCGCCAGGCCATGACCTTGATGCAGCGCATCGCCGATTCCAGCGGTATTACCCGCCTCGGGCATTTTTTCATTCTGATGGAGTTGCTCGCGGCGAGTGATGACTTCCTGTTGTTGTCGGGCGCCACAACGCCGCAACTGGCCGACGAGCACAACATCGATCGCACCAACCGCGCGGTCGATTACATTTTCAGCCACTACGCGCGGGATATCTCGCTGGAGGAAGTGGCCGAGCATCTGGGCATGACCCCGACTTATTTCAGCCGCGTATTCAAACAGGCCACCGGACGCAACTTCATCGAGTTCGTCAATCGCCTGCGCATCAGCAAGTCCTGCGAGTTGCTGGCCGACGGTGACAAACCGGTGACTGAGGTGTGTTTCGAGTCCGGGTTCAATAACATCTCCAACTTCAACCGGCGTTTTCAGCAGCTCAAGGGCATGACGCCATCGCACTACAGACGGCTCGCGGTACAGCGCCTGACCGAGCAGAACCACCTCTGACAACACGATCCTTTGTAGGAGCGAGCCTGCTCGCGATGAGGCCATGTCAGTCAACATCATTGTTGAATGACACAACGCTATCGCGAGCAGGCGAAGGCCTACATGGGATGTGCAACGTCTGAAACCTGTACACATTCGATTCCCCTTCCCCGCTGCAAACCCCTTCCCTGCGTTAACCCCCGTAAACCCCAGTGCAAAAAAGTATCGATAAAAGTGCTAGGGATGATTTGTCACTGCGCCGATTGAAGGCTGTAATCAGCGCAGATTCTTCCTGTCGTCGGAAGACACAAAAACAATAACCGTCCTTCTGCCACCCGCCGGGTGCAGAAAAGGAGTGCACGATGCAACCCACTGCAAAAGCTCTGCTTGCCCTCACCTGCATGACCCTGAGCAGCGTCAGCCTTGGCGCCCAGACCCTGACCATCGCCACCGTCAACAACAGTGACATGATCCGCATGCAGAAACTCTCGAAGACTTTCGAGAGCGAGCACCCGGACATCAAGCTCAACTGGGTCGTGCTCGAAGAGAACGTCCTGCGTCAGCGCCTGACCACCGATATCGCCACCCAGGGCGGTCAGTTCGATGTGTTGACCATCGGCATGTACGAAGCCGCACTGTGGGGCGCCAAGGGTTGGCTGGAACCGATGAAGGACCTGCCGGCCAGTTACGCCCTCGACGATGTCTTTCCTTCGGTCCGCGAAGGCTTGTCGGTGAAAGGCTCGCTGTACGCCCTGCCGTTCTATGCCGAAAGCTCGATCACCTATTACCGCACCGACCTGTTCAAGAACGCCGGGCTGACGATGCCGGAGCGGCCAACCTGGGAACAGATCGCCGGCTTCGCTGAAAAACTCACCGACAAGGACAAAGAACAGTACGGCGTCTGCCTGCGCGGCAAGGCCGGTTGGGGCGAAAACATGGCGTTGATCACCACCGTGGCCAATGCCTATGGCGCGCGCTGGTTCGATGAGCAGTGGAAACCGGAATTCAGCGGCCCGGAATGGAAAAACGCGCTGAATTTCTACGTCAACACCATGAAGAAATCCGGCCCGCCAGGCGCTTCCAGCAACGGTTTCAACGAAAACCTCGCACTGTTCAACAGCGGCAAGTGCGCGATCTGGGTGGACGCCAGCGTAGCCGGTTCTTTCGTGACGGATAAAACGCAAAGCAAAGTTGCCGAGCATGTCGGCTTCACCTTCGCTCCGCATCAGGTCACTGACAAAGGTTCGGCCTGGCTGTATTCGTGGGCGCTGGCGATTCCGACCAGCTCCAAGGCCAAGGACGCGGCCAAGCAATTCAGCGCCTGGGCCACTTCCAAAGAGTACGGCGAGCTGGTGGCGAAAACCGACGGCATTGCCAACGTGCCGCCTGGCACCCGGGCCTCGACCTACAGCGATGCCTACATGAGCGCCGCGCCGTTTGCCAAGGTCACCCTGGAATCGCTGAAAGCCGCAGACCCGGGCAAACCGACGTTGAAGCCAGTGCCTTATATCGGTATTCAACTGGTGACCATTCCTGAGTTCCAGGCCGTGGGCACGCAGGTCGGCAAGTTGTTCTCGGCGGCGCTGATCGGCCAGACCACGGTGGATCAAGCCCTGGCTGCGGCGCAGCAGACCACCGAACGCGAGATGAAGCGCGCCGGTTATCCCAAGTAAGACCTCTAAACCTGTGGGAGCTGGCTTGCCAGCGATGAGGCCGGCACGTTCAACATTGATGTCGTCCTCTCCATCGCCATCGCGGGCAAGCCCGCTCCCACAGGGTCCGCGTCGATGTCAGGAATGCTGGTTTTTTCTGCATTTACCTGCACCCATTGGGTTGTGATCACCATGAATACTTCAACTGCCAAAGCCCACATCGAACTGGCGCCACCCCAGCGCAAACTGCGCATGCGCAATCCCGGCTGGTTTCTGGTCAGCCCATCGGTGGCCCTGTTGCTGCTGTGGATGATTGTGCCGCTGGGCATGACGCTGTACTTCTCGATGATCCGCTACAACCTGCTCTACCCCGGCGAAAACGAATTCGTCGGGCTGGAGAACTTCACCTACTTCCTGACCGACTCGGGCTTCATGCCTGGCGCCACCAATACGTTGCTGCTGGTGGGCAGCGTGTTGCTGATCAGCGTGGTGTTCGGCGTGTTGATCAGTGCGCTGCTGGAAGCGAGCGAGTTTCTCGGTCGCGGTCTGGTGCGGGTCATGCTGATCTCGCCGTTCTTCATCATGCCCACGGTTGGCGCGCTGATCTGGAAAAACCTGATTTTTCATCCGGTGTCGGGAATCCTTGCCTACATCTGGAAGCTGTTCGGCGCACAACCGGTGGACTGGCTTGCCCACTACCCCTTGCTGTCGATCATCATCATTGTCTCGTGGCAATGGCTGCCCTTCGCAATCCTGATTCTGATGACCGCCATGCAGTCGCTGGATCAGGAACAGAAAGAAGCTGCGCGACTGGACGGCGCCGGCCCGATCGCGATTTTCTGGCACCTGACCTTGCCGCATCTGGCGCGGCCGATTGCCGTCGTGGTGATGATCGAAACGATCTTCCTGCTGTCGGTGTTCGCCGAGATTTTCACCACCACCAATGGCGGCCCCGGTTACGCCTCGACCAACCTCGCCTACCTGATCTACAACCAGGCCCTGGTGCAGTTCGACGTCGGCATGGCCTCGGCGGGCGGCTTGATTGCCGTGGTCATCGCCAACATCGCGGCGATCATTCTGGTGCGAATGATCGGCAAAAACCTGACTGACAAAGCCTGAGGCCCGCCATGACTCTCCAACAATCCCGCCGTTTGCAAAGCCTGTTGCTCGGCACTTTGGCTTGGGCCATCGCGATCGTGATCTTTTTCCCGATCCTGTGGATGGTGATGACCAGCTTCAAGACAGAAATCGATGCGTTCGCCACGCCGCCGCAATTCATCTTCATGCCGACGCTGGAGAACTACCTGCACATCAACGAGCGCAGCGACTATTTCAGTTTCGCCTGGAACTCGGTGGTGATTTCCTTCAGCGCTACGGCCCTGTGCCTGCTGATCGCGGTGCCGGCGGCGTACTCGATGGCGTTCTACGAAACCCAGCGCACCAAAGGCACGCTGCTGTGGATGCTCTCGACCAAGATGCTGCCACCCGTGGGCGTGTTGATGCCGATCTACCTGCTGGCGAAGAGTTTCGGCCTGCTCGACACGCGCATCGCGCTGATCGTGATCTACACGCTGATCAACCTGCCGATCGTGGTCTGGATGGTTTACACCTACTTCAAGGACATCCCCAAAGACATCCTCGAAGCCGCCCGCCTCGACGGTGCCACGCTGTGGCAAGAGATGGTTCGCGTACTGCTGCCGATCGCCAAGGGCGGCCTCGCCTCGACCGTGCTGCTGTCGCTGATCCTGTGCTGGAACGAGGCGTTCTGGTCGCTGAACCTGACCTCGTCGAAAGCCGCGCCGCTGACCGCACTGATCGCTTCGTATTCCAGTCCCGAAGGTTTGTTCTGGGCCAAGTTGTCGGCCGTGTCGACGCTGGCCTGCGCGCCGATCCTGATCTTCGGCTGGATCAGCCAGAAACAACTGGTGCGTGGCCTCTCGTTCGGCGCCGTGAAATGAACATCCCAAACCCAACACAACTCCCTGTAGGCCTTCGCCTGCTCGCGATGAGGCCATGTCAGTCGACATCATTGTTGAATGACACTCCGCTATCGCGAGCAGGCTCACCCCTACAGAAAAGCGCGTCCGGCTTAACAGAATAAAAACCATGGAGGCCCATCTCATGGCCAACCTGAAAATCAAGAATCTGCAAAAAGGCTTCGAAGGTTTTTCCATCATCAAGGGCATCGACCTTGAAGTGAACGACAAGGAATTCGTGGTCTTTGTCGGGCCGTCGGGCTGCGGCAAATCCACCCTGCTGCGTTTGATTGCAGGTCTGGAGGAAGTCAGCGACGGCACCATCGAACTCGATGGTCGCGACATTACCGAAGTCAGCCCGGCCAAGCGCGATCTGGCGATGGTGTTCCAGACTTACGCGCTGTACCCGCACATGACCGTGAAGAAGAACATGTCGTTCGCCCTCGATCTGGCCGGCGTGCCGAAAGCCGAAGTCGAGAAGAAAGTCGGCGAAGCGGCGCGGATCCTTGAGCTTGGCCCGATGCTTGAGCGCAAGCCGAAACAGCTCTCCGGTGGCCAGCGTCAACGCGTGGCGATCGGCCGCGCCATCGTGCGCAACCCGAAGATTTTCCTCTTCGACGAACCGCTGTCCAACCTTGACGCCGCGCTGCGCGTGCAGATGCGCCTGGAACTGCTGCGCCTGCACAAAGACCTGCAAGCGACGATGATTTACGTGACCCACGATCAGGTCGAAGCGATGACCATGGCCGACAAGGTCGTGGTGCTCAACGGTGGCCGCATCGAACAGGTCGGCTCACCGCTGGACCTGTATCACAACCCGGCCAACCTGTTTGTCGCCGGTTTTCTCGGCACGCCTAAGATGGGTTTCCTCAAGGGCAAGATTGCCCGCGTCGATGCGCAGAGCTGCGAAGTCGCGCTGGATGCCGGCACGCGCATCAACCTGCCGTTCAACGCCGCCAGCCTCAGCGTCGGCAGCGCGGTGACGTTGGGCATTCGCCCGGAACATCTGGAACTGGCGCAACCGGGCGATTGCAGCCTGGCGGTGGTTGCCGACGTCAGCGAACGCCTGGGCAGCGATACGTTCTGCCACGTCACCACCAACGCCGGCGAAGCCCTGACCATGCGCGTGCGCGGTGATCTCGCCAGCCGTTATGGCGAACAGCTGAACCTGCACCTGGACGCCGCCCACTGCCATTTATTCGATGCCGAGGGCGTGGCGTTGACCCGCCCGCTGCGTGCCGCGGCCTGATTTCGAGACTATCCGATGAAACTCAACCAACAGAACCTCAACCGTCTCGCCGCCGAAGTGCAACTGCCGGCCTATCGCCTCAGCGACACCCGCCAGGGCATTGCGCACATTGGCGTCGGCGGCTTCCATCGCGCGCATCAGGCGTACTACACCGACGCCTTGATGAACAGCGGCGAAGCCCTTGATTGGGCGATCTGCGGTGTCGGCCTGCGCGCCGAAGACCGCCGCGCCCGAGACGATCTAAAGGAGCAGGATTACCTGTTCACCCTGTTCGAACTCGGTGACAGCGATGACACCGAAGTACGAGTGATCGGCGCCATCCGCGACATGCTGCTGGCCGAGGATGGCGCTCAGGCATTGATCGACAAACTCGCCGATCCGCAGATCCGCATCGTTTCGCTGACCATCACCGAGGGCGGCTATTGCATCGACGACAGCAACGGCGAATTCATGGCGCACCTGCCGCAGATCCAGCATGACCTGGCTCATTCAGAGGCGCCGAAAACCGTGTTCGGCTTTCTTTGTGCAGCCCTGGAAAAACGCCGGGCGGCGGGGATTCCGGCGTTTACCGTGATGTCCTGCGATAACCTGCCGCACAACGGCGCGGTAACGCGCAAGGCGCTGCTCGCGTTTGCCTCGTTGCGCAACAGCGATCTGTGCAACTGGATCGACACCAATGTCAGCTTCCCCAACGCGATGGTCGATCGCATCACGCCAATGACCAGTACCGCGCATCGCTTGCAACTGGCCGACAAACACGGGGTCGACGACGCCTGGCCGGTGGTCTGCGAGCCGTTTGTGCAATGGGTACTCGAAGACAAATTCGTGAATGGCCGTCCGGCGTGGGAGAAGGTCGGCGTGCAGTTCACCGACGACGTTTCGCCCTATGAAGAAATGAAGATCAAGCTGCTCAACGGCAGTCACCTGGCGCTCACCTATCTTGGTTTTCTCAAGGGCTATCGCTTCGTCCACGAAACCATGAATGACCCGTTGTTCGTGCGTTACATGCGCGCCTACATGGACCTTGACGTGACCCCGCAACTGGCGCCCGTGCCGGGCATCGACCTGAGCGATTACAAGGACACGCTGGTCGCGCGGTTTTCAAATCAGGCGATTGCCGATCAACTGGAGCGGGTGTGTTCAGACGGCTCATCGAAATTTCCCAAGTTCACCATCCCGACGATCAATCGGCTGATCGCCGATGGCCGCGAGACCCGGCGCGCTGCACTGGTCGTGGCGGCGTGGGCGCTGTACTTGAAGGGTATCGATGAGAATGGCGATACGTACACGATTCCTGACCCACGGGCGGCATTTTGTCAGGCGTTGGTGGTGGACGATGAGTTGATCACTGAGCGGTTGCTGGGGGTCGAGGAGATTTTTGGTGCGGCGATCCCGAAATCGGCGGAGTTTGTGGCGGCGTTCGAGTGGTGCTACAACAGCTTGCGCGATGAAGGCGTGACGCGAACGCTGGAACGAGTGCTCGCCTGAAAAGCCCCCTCACCCTAACCCTCTCCCAAAGGGAGAGGGAACTGACCGTGGTGGCTGCGAGTGACTGATCGTTCCCACGCTCTGCGTGGGAATGCAGCCCGGGACGCTCTGCGTCCCACCAAAAAGCGAACAGCGGACGCGGAGCGTCCATTGAGGCATTCCCACGCTGAGCGTGGGAACGATCGATATTGAGTCGAACGCTGGATTTGGACATCCCCCGATCTGCTCCCTTCCCCCTCGCCCCCTTTGGGGGAGAGGGCTGGGGAGAGGGGGTAGCTTTTGATCTTCAACACAATCCGACCGGTGCATAAATGACAACAACAAAGCTCTTCCTCGGCATCGACTGCGGCACCCAAGGCACCAAAGCGATCATCCTTGACGCCCTCAGCGGTCAAGTCCTCGGCCAGGGCGCCGCCGCCCACACCATGATCAGCGGCGCCAACGGTCGTCGCGAGCAAGACCCGCAGCAATGGCTGGAAGCCTTCGCCCTCGCCACCCGCCAGGCGTTACAGGCCGCCGATGTCGATGGTCAAGACATCCTCGGCATCGGCGTTTCCGGCCAGCAGCACGGTCTGGTCCTGCTCGACGATCAAGGCGAAGTGCTGCGCCCGGCCAAGCTTTGGTGCGACACCGAAACCAGCCCCGAAAACGACCGGTTGCTCAGCCATCTGGGCGGCGAGCAAGGTTCGCTGGAACGTCTGGGCGTGGTCATTGCGCCGGGTTATACCGTTTCGAAACTGCTCTGGACCAAGGAGCAACACCCCGTCGTCTTCTCCAGCATTGCACGCATTCTGCTGCCCCACGACTACCTGAACTTCTGGCTGACCGGACGCGCCTGCAGTGAATATGGCGATGCTTCCGGCACTGGCTATTTCAACGTGCGCACCCGCCAGTGGGATTTGCAATTGCTGCGCGACATCGACGCCAGCGGACGTCTGCAAGCGGCGCTGCCCGAGCTGATCGAAGCCCACGAAGCGGTCGGCACGATCCTCCCGGCGATCGCCGAACAGCTTGGCCTGAACCGCAACGCGCGGGTCGCCAGTGGCGGTGGCGACAATATGATGGGCGCCATCGGCACCGGTAACATTCAGCCCGGCGCGATCACCATGAGCCTCGGCTCTTCCGGCACGGTATACGCCTATTCCGACACAGCGACCGTCAGCCCGGACGCTTCGGTGGCCACGTTCTGCTCGTCCAGCGGCGGCTGGCTGCCGCTGATCTGCACAATGAACCTGACCAACGCCACCGGTGCGATTCGCGAGCTGTTCGCGCTCGATTTGCAGCACTTCAACGATCTGGTCGCCCAAGCCCCGATCGGCGCCGACGGCGTGTGCATGCTGCCATTCCTCAACGGCGAGCGCGTCCCCGCCCTGCCCCACGCCACCGGCAGCCTGCACGGGCTGACGCTGGACAACCTCACCCAGGCCAACCTGTGCCGCGCCGCCGTCGAGGGCACGACCTTCGGTTTGCGTTACGGACTGGATCTGCTGCGCCGCAATGGTTTACAAAGCCTGCGCATCTGCCTGATCGGCGGTGGCTCGAAAAGCGCCGTGTGGCGGCAGATCGTCGCCGATATCATGAACACCCCGGTCATTTGCACCGAGCAAAGCGAAGCTGCGGCGCTTGGCGCGGCGATTCAGGCGGCGTGGTGCACGGCGTCGGCTAATGGTGAGCAAGACAGCCTCGAAGACTTGTGCCAACGCTGCGTAAAACTCGATGCCGGCAGTGAAACCCTGCCGATCGCCGCCAATGTCGCGGCGTTCCAGCAGGCTTATGAACGCTATCAACAGCATGTCGCAACCCTTTAAAGAGCAAACAATCATGTACCTGGTGTGTGGCGAAGCCCTGTTCGATTTTTTCAGTGAAGACGATGCCAGCGGTCTGGCCTCGAAGGTCAATTTCAAGGCGATCGCCGGCGGTTCGCCGTTCAACGTCGCCGTCGGTTTGCGCCGCCTGGGTGTGGACTCGGCGCTGTTTGGCGGCTTGTCCACCGACTACCTCGGTCGGCGCTTGCAGCAGGTGTTGAAGGACGAAGGCGTGCGCTCGGATTATCTGGTGGAGTTCGCCGCGCCGACCACGCTGGCGATGGTCGCGGTCGGCGCCAACGGCTCGCCGCATTACAGCTTTCGTGGCGAAGGCTGCGCCGACCGGCAATTGAGCGCGGCGCATCTGCCGACCCTCGGTACCGAGGTACGCGGCCTGCACGTAGGCTCGTTTTCGCTGGTGGTGCAGCCGATCGGCGACGCCCTGCTGCAACTGGTGCAGCGAGAAAGCGGCCAGCGCCTGATCACCCTCGACCCGAACGTACGCCTCAATCCTGAACCGAACATCGAGCTGTGGCGCGAACGCATTGCCACGCTGGTGCCGCTGGTAGACCTGATCAAGGTCAGCGATGAAGACCTGAGCCTGCTCTATCCCGAACAGGATCCGCAGCAGGTCATCGAGCGCTGGCTCAAGCATCGCTGCCAGATCGTTTTCCTCACCCGTGGCGGCGACGGCGCCAGCGTCTTCAGCAGTCAGCATGGGCATTGGTCGGTGCCGGCCGCTTCGGTGAAGATCGCCGACACCGTGGGCGCTGGCGATACCTTCCAGGCCGCGCTGATTACCTGGCTGACCGAGCACGACCTGGATTCGGTCGAAGGCGTGCAGCAACTGGCCCGGGATCAGATCGACGCCATGCTGCGCTTCGCCGTCCAGGCCGCCGCGCTGACCTGCAGCAAGACCGGCCCGGACCTGCCCTATCGTCATCAGTTGAGCTGAGCGCGTAGACTGTCGGCTTTTTGCGCACGACGGGATACCGCTTTTGAAATACGGGCAGACGCTTGGACTAGTCACACTGGCAGCACTTATGACCGGGTGCGGCACCTCGCCGCCCCGTTCACCGGAAGACATCTGCGAGATCTTTCGCGAAAAAAGCGACTGGTACGACGCCGCGCAAGTCACGCAAAAACGCTGGGGGGTGCCGATTCAGGTGCCCTTCGCGATCATGTATCAGGAGTCCGGTTACCGCTACGATGCCAAGACCCCGCGCAAATACCTGCTGTGGGTGATTCCGTGGGGTCGGGTGTCGACCGCCTCGGGTTACGCGCAGGCCAAGGATGAAGTCTGGGCCGACTACCAGAAAAGCACCGGCCGCAACTGGGCCGACCGCGAAGACTTCGATGACGCCATCGATTTCATCGGCTGGTACATGGACAAGACCACCTCGATCAATGGCGTCTACAAATACGACGCCTATAACCAGTACCTCAACTACCACGAAGGCTGGGGCGGCTTCCGCAACAAAACCTACGCCAGCAAATCCTGGCTGCCCCCGACCGCGCGCAAGGTGCAGGTTCGCTCTGATACTTATGCGCGGCAATATGCCGGGTGCAAAGAGGATCTGGATCGGGGCTTCTGGAGCCGGTTCTGGCATTGGTTGTAGCAGTGACTGTTCGACCGCTATCGCTAGCAGGCTAGCTAGCTCCCACAATTGAACTCTCATGCCTGAATCCCATTCCCCTGTGGGAGCCAGCCTGCTGGCGATAGCGGTCTACCAGACGCCAACGATCGCCACCTGCCGTACTCCCCGGCAACTTCGACAGTTGAATCTCCAACATCAACGCGTAAGAAAAGTCGCCAATAGCCAAGGCCACACCCCGCCAACCACCCGGGTTCATTAGCCGAAACGCCCCCCCCTAAGGGTTTTCCCTATACCCCATACCCACCCCACCTACGCCTTTTGCGCCTTGAACGAGACGGCTTAATCCTGCAACATCTGTGTCCTGCTTATTCACGGACGGAATTCAAGGCATGCTGGACGCCAACGCTACCCACATCACCCTCACCCTCGAAGGCGCCAACGCCGACCTGCAGGTCCTCAGCTTCACCGGTCGCGAAGCCCTGAATGAGCCGTTCCGTTTCGACCTCGAACTGGTCAGCGCCCGACCCGACCTCAACCTCGAAGAGCTGCTGCACAAGCCCGGCGTGCTGACCTTCGGCGCAACCGGCGAAGGCAAGATCCACGGTCTGGTCTATCGCATCGAGCAAGGCGACTCCGGCAAGACGCTGACTCGTTACAGCCTCAGCCTGGTGCCGCAACTGGCCTACCTGCGGCACAACCACGATCAGCAGATTTTCCAGCAACTGACCGTGCCGAAAATCATCGCTCAGGTGCTGGAAGACCGCGGCATCCTCGCCGACGCGTACAGTTTTCAGCTCGGCGCCGAATACCCGGAACGCGATTACTGCGTGCAGTACGACGAGTCCGACTTGCATTTCATTCAGCGCCTGTGCGAAGAGGAAGGTATTCACTTTCACTTCCAGCACAGCAGCAGTGGCCACAAACTGGTGTTCGGCGACGATCAGACGGTCTTCCGCAAGCTCAAACCCGTGAGCTACCAGCAGGACTCCGGCATGGCCGCCGACAAACCGGTGATCAAACGCTTCAACCTGCGCCTGGAAACCCGCACTACCCGCGTCAGCCGCCGCGACTACGATTTCGAGAAACCCAAGCTTTTGCCCGAGGGTGCGGTCAAGTCCGAATTCGCCCCCGACCTCGAGGACTACGACTACCCCGGCCGCTTCACCACCCGCGAGCGCGGCAAGTTCCTCTCGACCCGCGCGCTGGAACGCCATCGCAGCGACTACAAACTCGCCGAAGGCAAAGGTGATGAACCAACCCTGACCAGCGGCCATTTCCTCACGCTCGCCGAACACCCGCGCGCCGAATGGAACGACCTGTGGCTGTTGCTCGAAGTCTTCCACGAAGGCAAACAACCGCAAGTGCTCGGCGAAAACGTCACCAGCGACGTCACCGACAACAAAAGCGATTTCCACCAGGGCTACCGCAACA
>NZ_JBUDGD010000056.1:0-33161 GCF_055484735.1 Pseudomonas sp. 15C
AGCGTTTTGGGTTACCTTTTTGGCGTTTGAAAAAGGTGACCCGCCGTAAGGGCGGAACCCTAAGCAGCCGTTACCGCAGCAACGGATATGTACCCAAAACTCAAAGATCAAAGATCAAAGATCAAGCCACCCGCGGCACCGTAAACCGAAACTCACTCCCCCGCCCCGGCTCACTCTCGGCAACGATCCGCCCGCCATGCGCCTCAACAATCCCCTGAGTGATATACAACCCCAGCCCCGTACCCGTCGGATTACCCTCTTTCACCGTCCAGTACCGATCGAACACATGCGGCAGATGCTCCTTCGGAATGCCCTCCCCGCTATCACGTACAGTAAAGACAATCTCGTCACCCACCGTCGTCGCATGCACCCCCACAGTGCCCAGCCGCGGAGTGAACTTGATCGCATTGCCGACCAGATTCGACAGCACCTGAAACAACCGCTCAGGGTCCGCGTGAATACGCAGATCCGGATCAGCTTCGAAGGAAATGCTGATGTCCTTGTCCTGTGCCAGCGGCGTCAGCAGCGACTGCGCTTCTTCAAAGATATGCCCGACTTCCAGCGGCTGCGGCGTAATGGTGTAGCGCCCGGCATCGATTTTCGAGGTATCAAGCAAGTCTTCCAGCAGCGTGTTCATCCGCGCGGTGGCCTGTTGCATGGTGTCGATCGCCGTAGAGATCCGCCGCGAGGTGTGCGCACCGTCGGAGCTGAAGGCTTTCTGCATCATGCCGCAGAGCATCGAGATCACCGTCATCGGGTTGCGCAGGTCGTGGGACACCACTGCCACCAGCTCCTCACGAGCGCGCACCGCTTCCTGCTCGCGACGCACCTGCCGTGCCAGGTCGTTTTCCAGCGCGGAGCGGCGCAGGTCGTTGGCCGCGAACAGGTCGCCGTGGCTCCACTTCACCGAAATCCCGGCCATCTCGACTTTCCAGATCTCGAACGAGGTGCGCGGACGCAGGCGCAGGCCGGCGTCGGAGTTTTCCAGGTCCAGTGGTTTACGCGGGTCACCGCTCCAATTGATGTTTTCCTTGGCCTCGGGGCGGAACCACAGCACGCCGTTCTCTACCGGTTTGGGCAGGCTCAGCGCCAGCACCCCGCTGGCCACTTGCTGAAACTGCGCAGCGGGTGGGTAGACGCTGGACAAATGATGGCTGGCGAACACCGGCTCACCGCGTTCCTGCAGCCATTTGTGCAACGCGCGGATGTCTTCCGGTTCCGGGCAGTTGCCGTAACGGTGCAACTGCTTGTCTTCAATGATCGCGATGCCGCCGGCGCCGGTCAGCGCCATCAGCGTCTCGGGTTGTTGCGCCAGGCCATCGAAAACGTTCTGCGACGAGTCGATCATCGCCTGATTGAGCTGCGCCAGCGCTTCGAGCTTTTCGTCGCGCTGACGGCTCAGTTCCAGTGCTTCCATCGCGCTGATCTGCAGCGACAGCACCTGGCCGATGGTCTGGCAGGCCATGCGCAGTTCGTGAGGCACATGCAGCGGCTGGCGATTGCCGCAGCTGATCAGGCCCCAGAGCTTGTCACCCTTGAGCAAGGAAATGCTCATCGACGACAACACGCCCATATTCTTCATGTACTGGCAATGAATTGGCGAGACGCTACGCAGCGTGGCGAAGCTCAAGTCCAGCGGCTGCTGGGTGTCCGGGCGCAACTTCGGCACCAGCGGCACCGGCTGATAATCGGCATTGGGAATGATCCGCAGCCAGTTGGTGCGGTACAGCTCGCGGGCCTGCTCGGGAATGTCCGAGGCCGGGAAAAACAGACCATTGAACACTTCCATCGATGGATCGGAGGCCTCGGCGATGACCTGACCGTGACCCTCCTCCTCGAAACGATAGATCAGCACCCGGTCATAACCGGTCATCGCCTGGATTTCCTTGACGCTGATTTCGTACAGCGCCTGCAGCGATGTCGCCGCTTGCAGGCGTTGCAGCATGCGCCCCAGGTGAGTCTTGACCCCGGCGACGTTGCGCCGCTGGAAGTTTTCGACGTGGATTTCCAGTTCCAGGATCAGCACGCCTTGATGGCGGTGCAACAAACCTTCGAAGGCAGTTCCATTCAAGCGAAAGTACAACGGAGGCGCATCGGCCTGCGCATCGCGTTGCAGTGCCTCAAGCACCTGCGCGCAGTGCTCCAGGCCAATCAGTTCGTGCAGCGGCTGGCCGATCAGCGGCTCTGGCGCCTGGCCGAGCAATGTTTCGACGTTGGCGCTGACCTGAATGATCTGCAGCGCAGGCTCGCTCAGGGTCAACAGCAGACCGTGCGGCTGAATCGCACCGGGAAACCGGATCGGTTCGTCGGCGCAGTTGGCGAGCAGCTCTTCGAAGGCTTGTTTGTCTTGCGGGGTCATGCCAGCACCTCCCGGCGCTCGAGCCACTGCTCGAAACAGCTGAATGTAGTTTGCGCAGCGCGGACGACGGCTGCCCGTTCGGCAGCGTCCATGGGCCGGCTGCCGAGGTAGTCGATGAAATCTCGCCAGCGACGCCCGGTGGCCGCGCCGTAGACATCGAGAAAGGCCGCGCCGTTGTCGGCTTCCAGGCCCAACCGGGCAGCGATTTCGCGGCGCAGAATCTGCCCGCCGAGGGTCGCGCCTTCCAGCACATACAACACGCCGAGGCAGGCAGCGCTGGAATCGATGCGCGGCAACTCATCGCATAGCGGCAGGCTGGCCAGCGCTTCGGCGCTGGCGCCCATTGCTTGCAGGTCAGCGCGCAGGGTTGCGGTCTTGAGCCGTGGGGTCAGATCGAAGTCGTCCGGGATCGCGTTACTGGCTTGCAGGGCCTGTTCCAACGGCCGGTAAAAGCCGTAATAGGCCTGCATCAGGCGCTCGAAAGCCTGGGTATCAAGGGTGTCGGAGAAAAAAGGAAGGCGTTTTTCCAGTGCGATGTGCAGTTCGGCTGTGCCGGCCCGCAGATCCTGCAGCACCGGTGGCACATAAACCTCACGGGCCTTTGCTTGCATGTAGATCGCTCTTGGTGGGGCCGCCTGGGGCCATTCGGGGTCGGCATTACGGGTGACGAATTTATCACGGCGCGCGCCAAAACTGCCTGCCGGGCCAGTTTTTTCTGTCGCCCGGTCACCCTCTGACTGGTTCAGAGTGGCGCCGAACGGGAAAAGTTCGCCCGGCGCCACCAACCCCACTGTTCAAGGCTTGAGATCGGGATCGCTGTCCAGGTGCGGCTGTTGCACCGCGTCGATGTGCGTCGGCGGGTTGCTCGGCTGCGCCTGATCGATACCCGGTGGCGGCGTCAGTTGCAGCACTTCGCTGGTGTAGCGCCACTCCTCCATGACCTTGTCCGGGTGTTCGTTCAGGCGCGTGCCGTAGCTGGGCACGATCTGGCGCAGCTTGTCCTGCCACGGCGCGGACGCCAGTTTTTCCTTGAACACCTTCTGCATCAGATCAAGCATGATTGGCGCCGCCGTCGAGGCACCCGGGGAGGCGCCGAGCAACGCGGCAATGCTGCCGTCCCTGGACGCGACCACCTCGGTGCCAAGCTTGAGCACCCCGCCCTGCTGCTCGTCCTTCTTGATGATCTGCACACGCTGGCCAGCTTGCCACAAGCGCCAGTCCTGCTTTTGCGCCTGTGGGAAATACGCTTTGAGCGCCTCGAAACGGTCATCGTCGGACTGCATCAACTGGCCGGCGAGGTATTGCACCAGATCGAATTCACGCACGCCGACCCGGACCATCGGCCACAGATTATGCAACGTGGTACTGGCGGGCAGGTCGAAGTACGAGCCCTCCTTGAGGAATTTGGTCGAGAACGTCGCAAACGGCCCGAACAGAATCACCCGTTTGCCATCGAGCACACGCGTGTCGAGGTGCGGCACCGACATCGGCGGTGCGCCGGTCGAGGCGATGCCATAGGCCTTGGCCATGTGCCGCTGGGCTATCTCGGTATTCTCGGTGACCAGAAACGAGCCGCCGACCGGGAACCCGGCGTACTCCTTGGCCTCCTCGATGCCGGACTTCTGCAACAGCGGCAGCGCCGCGCCGCCCGCGCCGATAAACAGGAATTTGGCATCGGTGGCGGTGGTCGTGCCGTCCTTCAGATTCTTGTATTCGACGTGCCAGGAGCCGTCGTCGTTGCGGGTGATGTCGCGTACTTCCGAGGACAGCTGCAGCGAGAAGTTATCGCGTGATTGCAGATGGCTGACGAACTGCCGGGTGATCTCGCCAAAATTGACGTCGGTGCCGATCGGCGTCCAGGTCGCGGCGATTTTCTGCGCCGGGTCGCGCCCCTCCATCATCAGCGGCACCCATTGCTTGATCTGCGCCGGGTCTTCGGAATATTGCATCGGGCGGAACAACGGGCTGGCCTGCAACGCCTCGTAGCGCTTTTTCAGGAAGCGGATGTTGTCATCGCCCCAGACGAAGCTCATGTGCGGCGTGGAATTGATGAACGAACGCGGATTTTTCAACACGCCGGTTTTCACCTGCCAGGCGAGAAACTGCCGGGTGATCTGGAACGCTTCGTTGATTTCGACGGCTTTGGTGATGTCGATCTTGCCGTCCTTCTCCGGCGTGTAGTTCAGTTCGGCGAGCGCCGAGTGGCCGGTGCCGGCGTTGTTCCAGCCGTTGGAGCTTTCCTCGGCGACCTTGTCCAGGCGCTCGACCATTTCCATCGACCAGCCCGGCTCCAGCTCGCTGAGCCACACCGCCAGGGTCGAACTCATGATCCCGCCGCCCACCAGCAGCACATCGACGCGCTTGGTTTGCGCGGCATGCGCCTGAGCCATGCCGAGAGAAAAAGTCAGCGCCACCAGCGCACATTTGAGCATCGGTTTATTCATCGCAAGCCTCCCGCGATCTGCTGTCGTACGACGGTTCAATCGGCGCTGTCGTTGGTTTGCAGGGCCGGGTCGCCGTTGGCCGGGATGGTGCTGTCGACACTCTGCATGTCCTTGCCGGCTTTCTCTGCGCCGGGATAGCCGGGTAAACCGCGGGTATCGGCGGGCGTCATCACCTCGTCGGTGTCGCGCGCATGGTCCCAGTCGGTCGTGGCGTTAGGGTCTTCGTCGCGCCCGGCGGTGCCGATAACAAAACCATCGTCGTTCGGGCTGAGGGTTTCTTCGAGCGGCTTGTCAGTGCTGGATGGATGGGTCATGGCTGCCTCCAGAAAAGTCGTGATCGGACTTGTTTGGAATGCCCAAGGCTTGTGGAGTGCGATGGAAAAGACCAACGGTGCCTGCTCTAGCCGAATCAGGCTTCGCTCGGCCCTTTGAGTTCGACCTGGTTGCCGTCCGGGTCAAAGCAATACAGCGAGAGGCCGTAACCTTCGGCGCCGAAGCGTCTGGCGGCTTTCTCCACGGTCAGGCCACAGGCCTGCAAGTGAACGGTGAGCGCCGCTTCGTCGAACGGTTCGATGCGCAGGCAGAAATGATCGACATTACGCCGCTCCGCCCCTGCTGCGCCGCCACCCTTGCGGCCCAGTTCGCCTTGCAGGTCGACCAGATCGATCATCGAAGTACCGGCGCGCAGATGCACCAAACCCAGCGGCTGATTGTGGCGGACCACTTCGGCGCCGAACACCTTGGCGTAAAAGTCGATGCTGCGTTGCAGGTCGGCGACGCGCAGCACGATGTGATCGATGCGCTGGATGGTGAACGGTGGCATGGCGTTGATTCCTCCCAAGTGGCGATTGGGTGATTGTGGTGCAGATCGAAAAAAATTCACTGTCGATTTTTCGGTGGAGTCATCGACAAAGCGGTTTTATTCTCAGCCCATGAACATACAGACCACTGCCCTGCCGCCCCACGCCGAAATGGTTCGCGCCATGCTTGAACGCGACACTGCCTATGAAGGCGTGTTCTTCACGGCGGTGAAAACCACCGGAATCTTTTGCCGCCCCAGTTGCACGGCGCGCAAGCCGAAACCGGAGAACGTCGAGTTTTTCGCCCATGCCGACGATTGCCTGTCGGCCGGCTATCGCGCCTGCCTGCGCTGCAAGCCGCTGGACGCAGCGGCCATCGCCCCGGACTGGGTGCAGCGCCTGCTCAGCGCTGTGGATGCCGACCCCGAGGTGCGCTGGAGCGATGCGCAGTTGCTCGCTGAAGGCATCGAACCGCTGAAACTGCGCCGCTGGTTCAAGCAGCATTTCGGCATGACCTTCCATGCCTGGCTGCGCACACGACGGCTGGGCATGGCGCTGGGCGGAATCAAGCAAGGCGCATCGATCGACCATGCGGCCTTCGATTCCGGCTATGAATCGCTCAGCGGTTTTCGTGATGCGTTTCAGAAGTCCTTCAACATTACGCCAGGCCGCGTCGCCCAGAGCGAGCCGCTGCTGTTCACCCGGCTGACCACGCCGTTGGGGCCGATGATCGCCATGGCCGAACGCCGCGGTCTGGTGTTGCTGGAATTCCTCGACCGGCCGGCGCTGACCCGCGAAGTCGAGCAGTTGCACGGGCGCTACGGTTACGCCGTCGCGCCGGGACACAACGCGCATTTGCAGCAGATCGAAACCCAACTGGCGGAGTATTTTGCCGGCAACCTGAGCGCGTTCAGCGTGGCTTTGCATATGCCCGGCAGTGCATTCGATCGTCAGGTCTGGGCGGCGCTGCTGCAAATCCCCTACGGCCACACCAGCACTTATGGCGCCATCGCCGCCGGGCTGGGCAAACCCGGCGCCAGCCGCGCCGTCGGCCTGGCCAACGGGCATAATCGCCTGTCGATCGTGGTGCCGTGTCACCGAGTAATCGGCGCGGATGGCGCGTTGACCGGCTATGGTGGAGGACAGCCGCGCAAGGCGTTTCTGTTGCGCCTGGAAAACGCCGCCACGCAGCTCACGCAACAACTCGCGTTCTGACCTGCTGACATTAATCACAAAGGGATTTCGATGAGCATGCTCGATACACAATTTCACGGCCTGCTGAAATAACGTGACAGAGACCTATCAAGCGGCGAGCGATTTTCTCGCCGCACTCGACGCTGACTGGCAGCGCCATATCGCCGCTATAGGCCCGTGCCTGCATCGCCCGCATCCGGCGCGCGATCCGTATGAATCGCTGGTGCGGGCGATCGCTTATCAGCAACTGCACGCCAAGGCCGGGGACGCGATTCTGGGGCGTTTGCTGGGGTTGTTCGCCGGACAGACGTTTCCGCGGCCGGAGCAGCTTCTCGCCACCGACGTCGAGCGCCTGCGCGGCTGCGGGTTTTCCGCGAGCAAGATTGCGACGATTCAGGGCATCGCCCAGGCGACGCTGGATGGCGTGGTGCCGGATTACGCCACGGCGCTGGCGATGGATGATGAAGCGCTGATCGAGCGGCTGATCAGTTTGCGTGGGGTCGGGCGCTGGACGGTGGAGATGTTGTTGATCTACAGCCTGGAGCGTATGGATATTCTGCCGGCGGATGACTTTGGTGTGCGCGAGGGTTATCGGCGGTTGAAGGGGCTGGACGTGCAGCCGACGCGCAAGCAGATGATCGAAATTGGGTTGGCGTGGCGGCCTTATCGGACGGTGGCGGCGTGGTATTTGTGGCGGGTGCCGAAAGTGCTGCCCTCACCCTAGCCTCTCCCGGAGGGAGAGGGGACTGATTGGAGGATATTGGCGTAATGCGCCGACCTGAACGGTTAGCGCTGAATCCATAATCGCCAACCCATTGGACGTCGACTCCATACTGGCCACACCTCGGCAGAGCCATAATCGACTCGGTGTCTCAGGTCGATGCACAGCGCAAAACCCCGCGGTCGGCCCCCTCTCCCTCTGGGAGAGGGCTGGGCGGGCGGCGTTCCGATGAGGGGCCGAGCCAACTTGGTTTCACTGCGTGTACCCCAGTGTATCCAGCCCCCGCCCAGACACACCCAACCAACAATTCCCCACCCCAACGACACACCCCCGATACACCCCACACTTCAAATGCACCGGTCGATTTCACTTGAAGAACCACCGGAGCCCCTCATGAGCAAAACCCTCTCCAACACCGTTCAGCACCTGCACCTGAACCTCGATCGCGCCGGCGCGTGGCTGGCGCCGTTGACCTTGCGCCTGTTCATCGCCTGGGAATTCTTCGAATCCGGGCTGGAGAAATTCAACGGGCAGAACTGGTTCGAAGATATTCAAGAGCGCTTCCCCTTCCCCTTCGACCGACTGCCGGCGACGCTGAACTGGGAGCTTTCGATGTGGGCCGAGCTGATCTGCGCCGTGGCGATCCTGATCGGTTTCGGCACGCGCTTTTCGGCGCTGGTCTTGATGGTGGTGACGGTGGTCGCCACGGCTGCTGTGCACTGGCCTGCCGACTGGTCGTCGCTGAGCGAACTGGCGCAGGGTTACGCGATCACCAACAAGGGCTTCGGCAACTTCAAGCTGCCGGCGATCTACCTGGTCGCGCTGGCGCCGTTGCTGTTCGCTGGCGCCGGCAAGTTGAGTGTCGATGCCTGGCTGGCGCGCCTGTTGTGGAGGCGCGGCCAGCGCTGAGCCTCAATGCGCGCGGTCAAGCCCGGCCAGTAACGCACTGTCGCGGCTGTAGATGTCCGGCGCGTAGCGCACCTGGCCGTTGCCGTCGACTTGCGCGGTCCAGTAGGTCATCAGGATCGGCACCGGCGCCGACAAGCGAAATTCGTGGGTGGTGCCGGTCGCCAGCAGGGTTTCCGTGCGGGCCTTTTCCGCCGGGGTGAGCAGCAGGTCGCGCAGTTGCATCGGATGTTCGACCCGCACGCAACCGGAGCTGAATGCGCGCGGGCCTTTGTCGAACAGCGCCTTGCTCGGCGTGTCGTGCAGGTACACCGAAAACGGATTTGGAAAGCGGATGACCATTTGCCCCAACGGATTGCGCGGTCCGGCGTCCTGGCGCAGAAGGATGTTGCCGGGGTTTTCCCAGTCGATGTCCGCTGCCGCCAAAGGCAGACCGTTGGCGTCGAGTACCTGCAGGTTGTGGCGGCTGAGGAAGGTCTGGTCCTTGCGGATTTCCGGCAGTTTGTCTTCCTTCCAGATGGTCGGCGGCACGGTCCAGGTCGGGTTCAGGGTGAGACGGGTTACGCGCGATTTCAGCAACGGCGTCTGGCGGTCGGCGCGGCCAACCTGAGTGCGCGTTTGCCACACGGGCGCGCCGTCCTGATACAGCGTCAGTTCGGCGGCGGCGACGTTGATCAGCAGCGTATTGGGCTCCATGTCCTGAGACATCCAGCGGAAGCGCTCGAGATTGACGCGCAACTGTTCGCGGCGGATCAGCGGGCTGATGTTCAGTTCGGCAATCGTCCCCGGCCCGACCACCCCGTCAGCCTGCAACGAATGATTGACCTGAAAACTCTTCACCGCATCAACCAGTGCGCCTTCATAAGCATTACCCGACGTGCCGATGGCGTCGCTCAGATAGCCTTCGCTGTACAGCCGCTGAGCCAGCTCAGGTACGCGCTTGTCTTCCATCGCCGGGCGCAACAGTGGCCCGCTGCCGACCGGTTGCCATTGCGGCAAGGTTTGCAGACGTTGCGCGGCGTAGAGCTGCCGCAGATCCTGATATTGCGCCAGACGCGGCCGCGCCAGATCGAACGCTGCGGGGATGTCATGCAGGCCGGGAACGGCGATCGCCAATAATTCCGCCTGACGGTCACGCGGGGTGTCGTCTGAATGCCACAGCGGTTCGAAATGCGATTGCAGCAGGCGGCCGAAATGCAGGTCCTGCAGCGCTTGCAGGTAATAGCGACTGATCTCGATATCGGCGCACAGCTCGCCATCCTGCGGCGCTACGGCCGCGACCGGGTAGCGCGCCGGATTGAGACCATCGTCGACCAACAAGCGCAATTGCCCGTGCAATGCCGGCAAACGTGCGGATTCGCTGGCCCACGCCGGCAGCCAGTCCTGCTGCTGATAGAACGCTTGCAACTGGCTCAGCGCCGCGCCGTCGAGCCGCGTTGCAATCGCCGGGCAGGACTGGCGCAGATTGATCAATACCGCCTGTAACGGGCTTTGCGGTTCGACCGGTATTTCGGCCGCTGGCGTCGGCAGGGTCGGCAACGGCGGCAGCGCCTCCTCGGCACAAGCGACAAACGGCGCAGCGAGCAAACAAATGCTCAAGTAGCATGCGTACTTTTTGAACAACTGCTTTACTCCAATCCATGGCCGTCTCGATGACGGTCAACCTTACATCAGGTGCGCTGAACAGTCAGGCTCGATCATCAAGCCTGCAGGTATCGACTGGACGTCAGGAACCAAAGTGCCCGATATGTAGCAAGTGAGGACACTTCATCAATGTTGACGTTTTTGCGCCGACTTTTGCTGAGCACCGCGACCCTTGTCGTAGTGACCAGCCCCGTTTTTGCCGCCGGCAAACTCTCGCCGGTTCTTTACACCAGCCTCGCGCACGCCGCGCCAGAACTCAATCCCCACGCGCTGAAAGGTGCGCTGAGCGCCATGCAGTGCGCGGTGAGCAACGGCGCGAAACCGTCGCGTCATCTGGCGATCATCGACTATTCGCAACCGTCCACCGAACGCCGACTGTGGATCTTCGACCTGAGCAAGAAGAAGCTGGTGCTGCGCGATCTGGTTGCCCACGGTTCCAACTCCGGGGAAAACTTCGCCACGCAGTTTTCCAATCGTGAAGGCAGTTTCCAGTCCAGCCTCGGCCTGTTCCGCACTCAGGAAAGTTACAGCGGCACCCACGGTTACTCGTTGCGCATGGACGGTCTGGAGCCGGGCTTTAACGACATGGCGCGCGACCGGGCGATTGTCATCCATGCCGCCGATTACGTGAACCCGCTGTGGAGCAAGCGCCAGGGCCGCATCGGCCGCAGCCAGGGCTGCCCCGCAGTGCGGCCGCAGATTGCCAGACAGGTGATCGATCGCCTGAAGAACGGCCAGTTCATGTTTTCCTGGTACCCCGATCAGCGCTGGCTGAAATCCTCGCCGTACCTCAACTGCCAACCGCAGCAGATCGCGAGTGTTCTCAGTACCCACGCGAGCTGACGGCACAACCTGTAACCCTGTGGGAGCTGGCTTGCCAGCGATAGCGGTGGATCAGCCAATGAAAATTTTGACTGTGCCGGCCTCATCGCTGGCAAGCCAGCTCCCACAAGGATATGAGTTGAGTCTGGAAAGTCTTCTTACACCGTTTCATTACAACTTTGTCATTCAGTTGTCGGTTTGCCGTGCGGATCGCTCGGTAGCCTGAAGTTGTTCCGGCGCCACTGCCGATCCACTTCACCCACTGAGTGACTGACCATGAAAACCCTCCTGATCGCCTTCACCGCCCTCCTCGCCACCGGCAGCGTGTTTGCCGCGACCACCCCCGACACCGGCGTGATCCATGACAAAACCGGTTTCTACGTGCATCTGGATATCGACAAAGTGCTGTCCAGCACCGATATTTCACAGGCGTGCGGGGTGATCCCGGCGCGCTTGAACTACCTCGACCATCAGGGCCGCGAACATGTGCTGGACTATCAGGTTCAAGGCAGCGGCTGCACCAACGACCATTGAGACTGACCGATGAATATTCTGGTTGTCGAAGACGAACCCAAGGCCGGCAATTACCTGCTCAACGGTTTGCAGGAACTCGGTTACAGCGTCAGCCTGGCCCGCGACGGTGCCGATGGCCTGCATCTGGCGCTGGAGCACAGCTTCGACGTGATCGTGCTGGACGTGATGATGCCGAAAATGGATGGCTGGGAAGTGCTGCGCCGGCTGCGCAAGGAAGCCGACACGCCGGTGTTGTTCCTCACGGCTCGCGATGACATCGCCGACCGCGTCAAAGGCCTTGAGCTCGGCGCAGACGATTACCTGATCAAACCGTTTTCCTTCGCCGAACTGGTGGCGCGCCTGCGCACCCTGACCCGGCGCGGGCCGATTCATGAAGACGAACAATTGCAAGTCGCCGACCTGCAGATCGACGTGCTCAAGCGCCGGGTGACCCGTGCCGGTGTGCGCATCACCCTGACCAACAAGGAGTTCGCCCTGCTGCAATTGTTCGCCAGCCACACCGGGCAGGTGCTTGCGCGTTCGCTGATCGCCTCGCGGGTCTGGGACATGAATTTCGACAGCGACACCAACGTCGTCGACGTCGCCGTGCGGCGCTTGCGGGCGAAGATCGATGACCCGTTCCAGCTCAAGCTGATCCACAGCGTGCGCGGTATCGGCTATCGCTTCGACACGCAGCCATGAGCCGCCCTCGCGAGTATTCACTGACCCTGCGCCTGGCGCTGTTGTTCGCCCTGCTCGCTTTCGCTTCGCTGGCCGGCCTTGGTGCCGCGCTGTACAACGAGCTGGAGCAGCAACTGACCCGGCGCGATGACACGGCGCTGGTCAGTCGTATCGATCAATTGCGCAGTTTCCTCAACGACAGCAACACGCTGGAATTGATCAAGCACAAACCGGCATTGTTCCAGAACATGCTCGGCAATCGCGAAGCGCTGCTGACCATCGGCACGCCCGGCGAGCCGCCGCTGCTGGTGGTCAACCCGGGCAACCTCACCGCGCCGGATTTGCCTGCCGTGCCGATCGATCACCCGATGACCCTGAACGATGTGCAGCATTTGCCGAGCGTCAACGGCGTGCCGTTTTCCGCGGTGGCGGCGACCATCGATTCCGGCGATCTGGGCAATCTGCAAGTCACCACCGGGCGCCTGATGAGCGAGCGCACGGCGATGCTCGAAAGTTACCGTTTGAGCGTTTACGGGCTGGCCTCGCTGGCGGCGCTGCTGCTGGCGCTGGTCGGTTGCCTGCTGGTGTATCGCGGCCTGCTGCCGGTGCGACGTCTGGCCCGACATGCGCACGGCATCGGCGTCGGCAACCTCAACGAACGCCTCGACAGCCAAGGCGCGCCGCGAGAAATGCAGCCGATGATCGAAGCCTTCAATGCCATGCTCGACCGGCTCGCCACAGGCTTTGCGCAGTTGAGCCAGGTGTCCACCGACATGGCCCATGAGCTGCGCACGCCGATCAACAACCTGCTCGGCGAAACCCAGGTCGCCCTGCAGCAACACCGCAGTGTCGAGGCCTATCAGCAATTGCTCGCCTCCAACGTCGAGGAGCTCGAACGCCTGACGCGCATGCTCGACAACATGCTGTTTTTGGCCCGCACCGACCCGGCCAGTGCCTTGAGCCAACGTCAGGAACTGGACGCGGCGGAGGAAATGCAGCGCATCGCCGATTACTTCGAGGGGCTGGCAGCGGATGTCGGCATGACCATCGAGGCCCGCGGCGACGGCGTGATCTGGGCCGAACCGATGCTGTTGCGCCGCGCCTTGGCCAACCTCTGCGCCAATGCGATCAAGTACGGCGCAGCGGATTCGACGCTGCAGGTCGAAGCCAGTGCCGAGGCGGATGGCAGTTATCTACGCGTGCGCAATCAGGGCGCGAGCATTGCGCCGGAGCATCTGGCGCGGCTGTTCGAGCGTTTCTATCGGGTTGACCAGTCACGCGAGCGCTCGGCGCAATCCAACGGGTTGGGCCTGTCGATTGTCGCGACGATCATGCAGCTGCATCAGGGGCGCTACAGCGTCAGCAGCGAGAACGACGTGACCTGTTTCGAGCTGTTTTTCCCCGTTCGCCAACCGACGGAATAAAGCCACCCCCAATCCCCTATAGGAGTGAGCCTGCTCGCGATAGCGGTGTGTCAGGCACATATTCGTTTACTGACACACCGCTATCGCGAGCAGGCTCACTCCTACAAGGGATCTTCATGCGACGACAAATGGCGGTGGGCCTAACGCGCATCCCCGCCCGCCGGTTTATAAAACTGAAACTTGCCGATCGCGGCCGTGCGGCGGTATTCATTGGCCCAGCCCGGATGCACTCTGCGGTCGTGGAAATACATGGCGCCGTGGGTGCGATCCTTGAGTTGGCGGTTCAGCGCCTTGCCGGCAATTTTCTTGGCCAGCGCGTATTCGGCGTCTTCCTTGACCTGATCGGGCTTGCCGTCGCACCACCAGGAAAACTGGCAGCTTTTGCTTTCCGAGCCCTGTTTGACCACCGCACACACCGTGTCGGGAAAACCCTCGTGACCGAGACGGTTCATCACCACGCTGGCCACGGCTTCCATTTCCGGGGTGTCCTTGCCCTTGGCTTCCCAGTAGATGCTGCGTGCCAGACAGGTCAACGGGTCGTCCAGCGGCGCCGCGCCGGCCGGGTCAACCGCTTGCGCCTCGGTTGGGGTGATCGCTTCGGATTTCGGCGCCGGGGCGCTGCTGACCTTGTCCGCCGCTTTCTCCTCCAGCACCTGTGCTTTCTCTTCGGCCTTGACCTCGATCGGGGCCTGCCCGGTGGCCCATGCCGCGCCTGCCAACAAAGTGAATACCAGACAACCCGCCAAGCGTTTCAATCCCATGTCAGTTCTTCCGGCAGCGCCCGTTCCGGGCTGGATGTTTCGTCGGTGAGACGCCCGGTTTTCGGGGTCTGCGCAGAGTGTAGCCGGCCAAGCCGGGAGAAACATCCCGGATAAAAAAACCGCTGAATGCCGAAAAAAGACATTGCACCCACCGGGGGCCTTTCGCGCATCATGGGCGCATTCAGCTCAAGGGAGATTTCCATGCGCTTCATGCCATCTGTTTTGCGTCTCGCCGGGTTATCGCTGGGCGTTGTCTTCGCCGCATCAGCGGTGGCGGCCGATGAGTTGCAACTGATCGAGTCGATCAACAGCTACCGCAGCCAGCCGCAGCGTTGCGGGACGCAGGCCTCAAACGAATTGCCGCCACTGTCCGCCGATCCACGCCTGCGCCTGCCGGCCAGCGGCGCGGTCGATCTGCAACAAGCCATGGCCAGTGCCCGCTATCCGATGGTCAACGTCCAGGCGATCACCCTCAACGGCCCGCGCGACGCAGCGTCGGCGATGCAAGCGATCCAGGAAAGTTTCTGTCAGGTGGTGCTCGATCCGCAGTTCGTCGATATCGGCGTGAACCGCGTCGATCGTGATTGGCGCATCGTCCTGGCGCGGCCGCTGCTCTCGGCCAAGCTCGGCGACGGGCAAAGCGAAGGGCAGAAACTGCTCGCCCAACTCAACGCCGCCCGCAGCCAGCCGCGCCAATGCGGCGGCCAGGCTTTCGCCGCTGCCGCACCGCTGGCATGGAATGCAACGCTGGGCACGGTGGCCCAGGATCACAGCCGCGACATGGCCAATAACAATTACCTCGATCACAAGGACCGCGATGGCCGTACCCCCGGCGACCGCGCCGAACTTGCCGGTTACAGCGGGCAACTGGTCGGCGAAAACATTGCCGCCGGGCAAGATACGGTCGGCAAGGTCGTCGACGGCTGGCTCGCCAGTCCCGGGCATTGCGCCAACCTGATGAACCCGCAATACAAGGAACTCGGCGCGGCGTACGCAACCGATCCGAAAAGCAATGCCGGCATTTACTGGACGGCGATGTTCGGTGCGCAATGATTCCATCATCGACCGGGTCAATCAGCCGGTCAGCCAGAGTGATTGGACGGCAACGGGTGCGCACTTTACCCTGCGCAACTGCGCCAATTGGCCGCACCTGACATCCACGAGGCGAATCCATGACAGAGCGTGAATTGATCGATGGTCACAACCGCCGCGTGGATTATTTGCGCCTGTCGGTGACTGATCGCTGCGATTTCCGCTGCGTCTATTGCATGGCCGAAGACATGCAGTTCCTGCCACGCCAGCAGATCCTCACGCTCGAAGAGTTGTTTCAGGTCGCGCAAAGCTTCGTCGCCCTCGGTACGCGCAAGATCCGTCTTACCGGTGGCGAACCACTGATCCGCCCCGGCGTGGTCAAGCTCTGCGAGCAGATCGCCGCCCTGCCCGGCCTGCGCGAACTGTGCCTGACCACTAACGGCTCGCAACTGGGCAAACTCGCCGCGCCGCTGTTCGACGCCGGGGTCAAGCGCCTGAACATCAGCCTCGACAGCCTCGACCCGCAGCGCTTCAAGGAACTGACCCGCACCGGTGATCTGGCCCAGGTGATCGACGGCATCGACGCCGCTCGCAAGGCCGGTTTTACCCGCACCAAACTCAACTGCGTGGTGATGCAGGGGCGCAACGATCACGAGATCAACGATCTGGTGAGCTTCGCCATCGATCGTCAGCTCGACATCTCCTTCATCGAAGAAATGCCGCTGGGCACCATCAGCGAACACAGCCGCGCCGAATCGTTTTTCTCCAGCGCCCAGGTGCGCGAGAAAATTGCCGAGCGCTACACCCTGATCGACTCCGCCGAATCGACCCAAGGCCCGTCGCGCTACTGGCGCCTGGCCGAAGCACCGGAGATTCGCCTGGGCTTCATCTCCCCGCACAGCCACAACTTCTGCGCCACTTGCAACCGCGTACGGCTGACTGTCGAAGGCCGACTGTTGTTGTGTTTGGGTAACGAACATTCGATGGACCTGAAAGCGGTGCTGCGCGCACATCCGGGGCAACCGCAACGCCTGGAAAAAGCCATCATCGAAGCCATGAAGCTGAAACCGTATCGGCACAATTTCGAAGTCAACGATGATGTGCAGGTGGTGCGGTTCATGAACATGACGGGGGGCTGACCGGCCACCCCCAGCGCGCAAACGGGACCGTTCAATGATTACCGGATCAGTTCGGCGCGGGGGTTTGGGGTGGGTCAGACATCGTAGCCCCTCACCCTAGCCCTCTCCCGAGGGAGAGGGAACTGATCGGGGGATGCTGGCGAGCTCCGTCGAGGTGATGTTGCATTGGTGAATCCATAAGCCACACATTTCGTTCTGGATGCTTGGTCTCATAATCGACGCGGTCATCCAGGTCGATGCATAACGCCAGACACTTCGGTCGGCTCCCTCTCCCTCTGGGAGAGGGCTGGGGTGAGGGTTTTAGGTTGACACCACATCGCAAGCAAAACCTGCTTATATACCCGCTCCGCCAGGACTCACGCCAGGAGCGACGCCATTGGATCACGAACAAAAAAATCTCCCGCGCCCCGCCCCCATCACCCTGAAACACGCCTGGCGCTTCTGGCTCAAGCTCGGTTGCATCGGCTTCGGCGGTCCTGCCGGGCAGATCGCGATCATGCACCAGGAGCTGGTCGAGCGACGCCGCTGGATTTCGGAGAAGCGTTTCCTCCACGCACTCAATTACTGCATGTTGCTGCCCGGCCCCGAAGCCCAGCAACTGGCGACCTACATTGGCTGGCTGCTGCATCGCTCCTGGGGTGGAATAGTTGCCGGTGTGCTGTTTGTGCTGCCGTCGCTGTTCATCCTGATCGCGCTGTCGTGGGTCTACATCGCCTTCGGCGACATGCCCGCCGTGGCTGGAGTGTTTTACGGAATCAAACCGGCGGTGACGGCAATCGTCCTGCATGCGGCCCATCGCATCGGCTCGCGTGCGCTGAAGAACGCCTGGCTGTGGGCGATTGCCGGGGCGTCGTTCGTGGCGATTTTTGCGTTCAATGCGCCGTTCCCGTTGATCGTGCTTGGCGCGGCGCTGATCGGCTATCTCGGCGGACGTTTCGCCCCGCAGCGGTTCAACGCTGCCAGCCCGCGCAACAGCGGCAAATCCTTCGGCCCGGCGCTGATCGATGACGACACGCCAACACCGGAACACGCCCGTTTCAAACCGGCGAAACTGTGGAAACTGGCGCTGATCGGCGCGGCGCTGTGGTGTTTGCCGATGGCGCTGCTGACAACATTGTTCGGCTGGGACGGCACCTTCACGCAAATGGGCTGGTTCTTCACCAAAGCTGCGCTGCTGACCTTCGGCGGCGCGTACGCGGTGTTGCCGTACGTTTATCAGGGCGCGGTCGGCCATTACGGCTGGCTGACGCCGACGCAGATGATCGACGGCCTCGCCCTCGGTGAAACCACGCCCGGGCCGCTGATCATGGTGGTGGCGTTTGTCGGCTTCGTCGGCGCTTACGTGCAACCGACGTTCGGCCCCGAGCACGCTTTCGCCGCCGGCGCCCTGGCGGCGACATTGGTGACGTGGTTCACCTTCCTGCCCTCGTTCCTGTTCATCCTCGCCGGCGGGCCGCTCGTGGAATCGACGCACAACGAACTGAAGTTCACCGCACCGCTGACCGCCATTACCGCCGCCGTGGTCGGGGTGATTGTCAATCTGGCGTGTTTCTTCGCCTACCACGTGTTCTGGCCGAACGGTTTTGCCGGCGCCGTCGATGTATTTTCGATCGTCCTGGCGATTGCCGCAGCCGTAGCCCTGTTCGTGTTCAAGCGCGGGGTGATCAGCGTGCTGATCGTTTGCGCCCTCGCCGGGCTGGGCTTTCACCTGATGCGCTGAAGCGCGGCGCGATAATCTCCCGTTTACATGCCCGCGGATTCCCCCTTACTATCCGGGCACACCGGTCGGCGGGCCAGCCCCGCCACCGACGTTTTCCGCCAACGGAAACACGCGTTATGAGTACGTCACCTAAACCACAACAAGCGTTGTACGTCTCACCCTCGCGCGCCCTCGTCAGGAGCGGCGTATGAACCGTATCGTCAATCTGCCCATGGCCCTGCGCCGTTCCAAGCTGCGTCACTCCGCACGCCCGCCGGATATCGCCCTGCCCGTCTGATCGCGTCGGTTAAAGACCCGCGACAGCCTTCTATTTTCTGATATCCCTGCCAGGACACCCACGCCTTTTGCCGCGTCGGGTCCGGCCCGATTCTGCGCGCCTGTGCGGCGCCCCCGTGAGTGATTGCCATGAATTTCGCAGCCCTTGAAGACGCACGTCTGTTCCTTGCGCAAAACCCCGATATCGACATGATCGAGCTGTTCATCCTCGACGCCAACGGCGTACCGCGCGGCAAGCTGTTGCACCGCGAAGAACTGCTCGCCGTGTACGAAAGCGGCCGGCCGTTGCCGAGCACCATCCTCGGCCTGACCGTGCAGGGTGAAGACGTGGAAAACTCCGGTCTGGTCTGGGACGTCGGCGACATCGACTGCCGCGCCTATCCATTGGAAGGCAGTCTGGTGCGCCTGCCGTGGCGGCAGATTCCGACCGCTGCGGTGCAAGTGAGCATGCACCCGACTGAAGGCCTGCCAGCGAGCATCGCCGACCCGCGACACTTGCTGATCAAAGTCATCGACGCGCTCAAAGCCGAGGGTTTCCACCCAATCATGGCCTGCGAGCTGGAGTTCTATCTGCTCGACGCCAAACGCGATCACAACGGCCGACCGCAACCGGCGCTGGATGCTGACGGTGGTCGACCGCGACACACCCAGGTCTACGGTCTGCGCGAACTGGAACAGATCGAACCATTCCTCGCCGACCTCTACAGCGCCTGCAAACTGCACGGCATTCCGGCGCGCACGGCGATCTCCGAATACGCACCGGGCCAGGTGGAAATCACCCTCGAACACGGCGATGCACTGGCGGCGATGGATCAGGCGGTGCGCTACAAACGTCTGGTCAAAGCGGTGGCGCACAAGCACGGCATGCAGGCGACGTTCATGGCCAAGCCGTTCGACGACCTGGCCGGCACCGGCATGCACATGCACGTCAGCCTCGCCGATGACGCCGGGCACAATCTGTTCGCCTCGGAAGATCCGGCCGGCACGCCGCTGCTGCGCACCGCGATTGGCGGCATGCTCGCCTCGCTGCTCGATTCGCTGCTGCTGTTCTGCCCGAACGCCAATTCCTACCGACGTTTCCAGGCCAACAGCTACGCCCCGCTGGCGCCGACCTGGGGCGTCGACAACCGCACCGTCAGCCTGCGCGTGCCCGGCGGCCCGGCCAACACGCGGCACATCGAACACCGCATCTGTGGCGCCGACGCCAACCCGTATCTGGCGGCGGCGGCAATTCTCGCTGGCATTCATCGCGGCATTCGTGAAGACCTTGATCCGGGTGCGCCAGTCGAGGGCAATGGCTATGCGCAGGCCAAGGAGTTGCTGCCCACAGACTGGCTGACTTCGTTGCAAGCGCTGGAGAATTCGGTGTGGGCGCGGGATGCCCTGGGGCAGGAGTTTCTGGGCGTGTATCTGGCGGTGAAACGGGCCGAGTACCGGCAGTTCATGGCCGAGGTGGGTGAGCAGGATTGGCGCTGGTACCTGACCGAGGCCTGAAGCCCCACCACTTAACCCTGTGGGAGCTGGCTTGCCAGCGATGGGGCCGGCACATCTGGCATAAGCGTTGACTGACACTCCGCTATCGCTGGCAAGCCAGCTCCCACAGGGGATTGCACTCCGACTCCCGAATTTGTGTGGACCCTGACATGACCAACCGCTGCAATTCCTACTACACCGCCACCCTCAACCGCGACACCGACTACCCGACCCTGCAAGGTCGGCATTCGGTGGATGTGGTGATCATCGGCGGCGGTTTCACCGGCGTCGCCACCGCGGTCGAACTCGCGGAAAAAGGCCTGAAAGTCGCCATCGTCGAAAGCCACAAGATCGGCTGGGGCGCCACTGGGCGCAATGGCGGTCAGGTCACCGGCAGCTTGTCCGGCGACGGCGCGATGCGCAAACAGATGCGCGCGAAACTCGGTGATGACGTCGACGATTTCATCTGGCACCTGCGCTGGCGCGGCCATGAAATCATCAAACAGCGCGTCGAAAAATATGCCATCCAGTGCGACCTCAAACACGGCCATTTGCACGCGGCGTACAAGCCCAGCCACATGACCGGCCTGCGCAGCGACTATGAAGAAGCCGTGCGGCGCGGGCTGGGCGATGAGGTCAGCCTGCTTGATCGCAGTCAGGTCCGCGATCTTCTGCAAAGCGACCTTTATCACGGCGCAATCAAGAACACCCGCAACATGCACCTGCACCCACTCAACCTGTGCATCGGCGAAGCGCGGGCGGCGGAAAGTCTCGGTGCGCTGATCTTCGAGAACAGCGAAGTGCTGGAGATCATTCACGGTGACAGGCCGGGCGTGCGCACCGCTCACGGGCAGATCGACGCCAACCAGGTGATGCTCGCCGGCGACGTCTACCACAAGCTCGAACCGGGCCAACTCAAGGGCAAGATTTTCCCGGCCATGGGCGGCATCGTCACCACCGCGCCGCTGGGCGAGCTGGCGCGGCAGATCAACCCGCAAGACCTCGCGGTGTATGACTGCCGTTTTGTCCTCGACTATTACCGCCTGACGGCTGACGGTCGCTTGCTGTTCGGCGGCGGCGCCAACTACAGCGGCAAGGATTCACGGGACATCGCCGCCGAACTGCGCCCGTGCATCGAGCAGACATTCCCGGCGCTCAAAGGCGTGCAGATCGACTATCAGTGGAGCTGCGCGATGGGCATCGTCATCAACCGCATCCCGCAACTGGGCAAGCTTTCGGACAACGTCTGGTATTGCCAGGGCTATTCCGGCCACGGCATCGCCACCACGCACATCATGGGTGAAATCATGAGCCGGGCGATCACCGGGCAACTGGAACAGTTCGACACCTTCGCCGCCTGCCAGCACATCCGCGTGCCGATGGGGGATTTGCTCGGCAACCCGTTGCTGGCGGCGGGGATGTGGTATTACCAGATGCTCGAAAAGTTGCGTTGAAAGATGTGTTGATCATGCTGCCGCCATCGCTGGCAAGCCAGCTCCCACAGTGATCGTGGCGTATCAAGTTTATGTACACCATGAAAACCTGTGGGAGCTGGCTTGCCAGCGATAGGGCCATCAGCCACACCCGATAAACTCAATCGGGAAGCTGCTGAACTACAATCCCCAACCGCCGATAATCCTCGACACTCCCCGACGCCACATGCCGTTCGGTGATCAACGTGTGCAAGCGCGTACACGGCGCCACCACAAACGGTTCCACCGCGCCGAGCTTGTCCGCCGAGGTCACCGCTATCACCCGCGCCGCGCTATCGAGCATCGCTTGCTTGACCGGTACTTCATCGAAATGCAGCGAGGTAATCCCCACTTCCGGATGAATCGCACACACACCGGTTATCGCCAGATCGGCCTTGATCCCGGCCAACAGACGCAGCGCCTCATGCCCACCCGCCGCCATGGTCCGCGGGTTCAACTGCCCACCGGCGAGAATCACTCTCACGCCGCTGTACTCCGACAAGGCAATCGCCGTCATCGGCGAAGCAGTCACCGCCGTAATACTGATATCGGCACGCAGCGAGCGCGCCACCTGCAATGTGGTCGAGCCGGAATCGAACAGCACGATCTGCCCGTCCTCGATCTGCTGCGCCGCCAGTTGCGCCAGGCGCACTTTGACCTCATCGGTTTCATCGAGCCGGGTGAAGTAATCCTTGCCCGAGTCTTTCGGCCGCGGTAACGCCCCGCCGTGCACGCGCTGCACCAGCCCGGCATTGTCCAGTTCGGCGAGGTCGCGGCGGATGGTGTCCTCAGACACTGCGAAGTGCTGGCTCAACTCGGACGCCATGACCTTGCCGTCGCGCTCGAGCAGCAAGAGGATTTTCTGCCGGCGCAGCGAGGGCAATTCGGCGATGGAGTGATCGTGCATGGTTGTGCCTGTTTGTGCTTGTAATTGCAGGTTTAACCAAGGCTAGCGAAAGCCCCGGACAAATACAAACGCAGCGGCTATCAATTGTTTCGATCATTGGAATCAACAAGGCGAATTTTTTCTTTGCCGTGTGCCTGTTCACAATGGCCCCACTCTAAAACGGCTCAGGATGAACACCCCATGAATCTCAATTTCGCCTTCGCGTGCATGATCGTCGTGTCGTTTGCAGTGGCGTTGGCCCACGCCTGACCGGGTCTCAGACCGACGCCAGCAGATGCTCGCGCAACCACTTGTGCGCCGGATCGCGGTGCGCGCGTTCACCCCAGAACATCGCCATTTCATAACCCGGCACTTCCAGCGGCGCGTCGACCACCTGCAAGGCCGGATTGCCGCGCACCAGCCGTGACGGCAGCATCGCCACCAGATCGGTGCTGACCAGCACCGACATTGCCATCAGAAAGTGCGGCACCGACAACACCACGTTGCGCCTCAAACCGACATCGGCCAACGCCCGATCCGTCACCCCGAAAAAGCCCCCACCCTCCCTCGACACCAATACGTGCTCCAGCGCGCAGAACTGCTCGCGCGTGGGCGCCGTTTGCAGGTGCGGATGGCCGATGCGTCCGGTCAGCACGTAACGCTCCTGAAACAGCGGTCGCCGATGCAATTCCGGCGGCGCGTCCTCGCTAATGTGCAGCGCCAGATCGAAGACGCCCTGCTCGGCCTCTTTCACCAATTGTTGCGGGTGCAGGTCGATCACCGCCAGCCGCGTGCCCGGCGCCTGTTCGCGCAAGCCGCTCAGTGCCGGCAGCACCACGGTCGATTCGCCGTAATCGGTCGCGGCGATTTTCCAGCTGTGCGTGGCCTGCGCCGGGTCGAACGCACTGGCCGGCGCTACCGCCCGCTCCAACGCCTCCAGCGCTTCGCGCAACGGCTCGCGTAACTCGTCGGCCCGTGCGGTCGGGCGCATGCCTCGTGGGCCGGGTAGCAACAGTGGATCGCCGAAAATATCGCGCAACTTGGCCAGGTGCACGCTCACCGACGGCTGCGACAGGTTCAGCCGCTGCGCCGCACGCGTAACGTTGTGCTCGGCCAGCAGCACATCCAGGGTCATCAACAGATTGATATCCAGCCGTCTCAAATTATTCATGGCTATACCAGACATATCAGACATTCATTTCCAATATACCGGGCGAACGCCGATCCTGCAGTCATTCACCCACGGAGCTTCCCACCATGAATGTTTTACTGGTTTACGCCCACCCCGAATCGACGTCTCTCAACGGCTCGCTCAAGGACTTCACGGTCCAGCGCCTGCAAGCCGCCGGCCACAGCGTGCAAGTCTCCGACCTTTATGCGATGAACTGGAAACCCACCCTCGACGCCGACGACGCTCCGCAGCGTGACCCGTCGCAACCGTTCCACGCCTCCCTCGACTCAAAACGCGCCTACGCCGACGGCACCCAGGCCGCCGACATTGCCCGCGAACAGGAAAAACTGCTCTGGGCCGACGCGCTGATCCTGCAATTCCCGCTGTGGTGGTTCACCCTGCCGGCAATCCTCAAAGGCTGGGTCGACCGCGTCTACGCCTACGGCTTTGCCTACGGCGTCGGCGAACACTCCGACAGCCGCTGGGGCGAGCGTTACGGCGAAGGCAAAATGAAAGGCAAACGCGCGATGCTGATGGTTACCACCGGCGGCTGGGAATCACACTACGCCGCGCGCGGGATCAACGGGCCGATGGATGATCTGCTGTTTCCGATCCAGCACGGGATCTTGTACTACCCCGGATTTGAAGTGGTGCCACCGTTTGTGGTGTATCGGAGTAGTCGGATGGATGCTGCGCGGTATGCCGCGACCACCGAGGAACTGGGGCGGCGGCTGGATGAGTTGTGGAGTGCGCGGCCGATCGGGTTTCGGCAGCAGAATTCGGGGGAGTATGAGATTCCGGCGTTGACGTTGAAGGAAGATATTGCTCCGGATAGCGAAGGCTTCGCCGCACATATCCGCTAGCGCCGCATTGCCCTCACCCCAGCCCTCTCCCAGAGGGAGAGGGAGCTGACCGCGTTGGATGTTCGAGCTACACCGACCTGAGATATCGAGCCGAACTCCAATTTCGAACAGCCCACGATCGGCTCCCTTTCCCTCTCCCGGAGGGAGAGGGAGCCGGCCGCGTTGGAAGTTCGAGCGACGGCGACCTGAGATTTCGAGCCGAACTCAAATTTCGAACAGCACCGAGATCGGCTCCCTTCCCCCTCGCCCCCCTTGGGGGAGAGGGCTGGGGTGAGGGGGATGGATTTAACTGACACGCCGTATCAGATTGGCATCAGCTCGAGTCAGGCTTCCTCTTTCACCCGCCGCACCTGCACCCACAACGCCGGCGCGAAATGCAGCAACACCATCCGGCTCAAATGATGCGTCAGGATAAACACCACATTCAGCCCGCCACCAAACGCGACAATCGCGATCGTCTCGATCGCGCCCGGCATGTAAGCGAGCCATAACGACAGCGGATCGTTGCCCAGCCACCGCGCCGCGACTTCGGCGAACACTGCAGCGACCACGATCATCAAGCCAACCGAGACCAGCGCTGTGCGCCCGTGCCGGGCCAGTTCGGCGAAGCCGAGGCCCTGGAACCGTGAGCCGATGCGCACGCCGAGAATCAGCGCGGCCAGGTTCAGGCTCCAGTCCGGCATGTGAAAACCGTGCAGCCATCCTGATTTGACGAACACGGCGGTGATGATGATCGCGGTGAGCATGAACGGCGCCGGTACGCCGATCATCAGCAGCAGGCGGCCGAGCAGTACGCTCAGCGCGATGACAGCACACGCGGTCAGCGCCATGCCTGTCGTCAATGGATCGCCATCGGCAACCGCGATGGCGGACTGGCCGGGTATCAAGAAACTCACCAGCACGGTGATCAGCAGCAAGCGCATCAAGTGAACGATGATGACCTTGCTCGAGGCCTTTTCCGATTCGAGCAAATCGAACACCGCTGCGAGTGCACCGGGATAAACCGCCAGCAGCGCATCGGTGCGATTCCAGCCGGCGCCGCGGGTCAGCCACCATCCGGCCAATGCAATCTGTACGGTCAGGCAAATCAGCAATACACCGAGGCTGGGCAAGAGCGCCGAGGCCGTCGCGCTGTCCCACGCCTCGAACATCAGGCCGGTGGCGATCCCCAGCGTGACCTGGATGTAGCCGAGTCCATAGGGGGTGGCCGGTGCGATGCCGGTTTTACTGGCGAACACTGCGGTGACGATAATCGAGCCCAGCAGCAAGCCATGGGGGACGCCTTCGAACTGCAACAACGCGCCGAAACCGGCAGCAATCAACAAGCAAATAACTGATTTCATAGTCGCCTTCCTGGCTATCAACTGAAGCACCACCGATCCCACAGGGAATGCCCTGCTTTCTACATGCGCAACCGCGCAATCGCCCGCCGATACTTCTCGATCCGCTCCAGATCCTCCCAACCCGGTGAGGCGATCCGCGAGATATCGCTGTTCTCTTCCAGATCCGCCAGTTTCACCGCCCGGCCGATCGGGTTCTGCGCGGCGCGGTCGACGAAATCCTCATAGGACTCACCGGGCGCTTTCGTCACCGATGCAATCGCCGTCAGCACTTCTTCGCTGAAGCCTTCCTCGCGCAAATCATTCAGGCTGACGCCACAATCTTCGACCACATCGTGCAGCACAGCAACGATGCGTTCTTCCAGCGTGGTCATGCGCAACATGACTTTCAGCGGATGCAGAATGTACGGCGCACCGCCCTTGTCGACTTGCCCTGTGTGGGCCGTGGCGGCGATGGCGATAGCGCGTTCGAGGGTTTGGGTCATAAGAATCTCCGAAGGTCAGATGCCGTAACGGCCGCCGACGTGGATATTGCGTTTGAGCCAGTTGCAGAAGGCTTTCCAGCGCCCGACTGGCCGCGCGGGTGCTGCGTGACGCTGAAGAATCAACGCCACCAGCGTCGCTTGATCGGCGTGCGGGTTGGCATCGATCAACTCGGCCACCCAGGCGCAATCGGCTTTGCTCAAGTGGTCGCGCCAGTCGCCGGACCACGCGTCGAGTTCATCCAGCGCGAGAAACCGCGCCCCGCCATGCTCCATGTGCCCGCCGCCCATCGACTGCTCGAAGCAGAACGGCGTATCGGGTTTTGCGGGGTCGATGTGGAAAAGATAGATATCGTGAAACGGATGCTGCGAAGCGGGGGCGATGTTGCGGCGGCCGATTTCGATCATGGCGACGGTCCAATCCTTGGGCGCTGAATGTTTCTGATTGTTGCGCAGTGTACGCGAAGATCACCCATCGCGAAGCAGATGGAACCCTGCACGCCTTCGCCACCTCGAAAGCAGACAAGCGCCAAATCACCGATCAGACGCGGCGCCATTGGAGAGGAACTGCCGATGAAAACCCGATTGCTGTTGCTGATCGCCACGTTTGCCATCATCCCCACCTGCGTCATGGCCGAAGGCTGCGACGTCCAGACCCGCTCTTCGAGCGCCGCAGTGCCCGCCGTCGAAACCCACAGTTGCTATGAATACGAAGGCGTGCCGGTGGACTCAATCAACTGGTCGTGCAGCAACGAAAGCAAAGACACCCTCAACGCCACCAAGAAAAAAGTCCAACGCTGCGAGGACCACTACCAGGCCACCTGCACCGCCCGCCTCACCCAGGAATCCCTGGCCAACCCGCATTCCACCAGCAAAGACAAAAGCGCCCAACCACTGAACCTGCCGGATAACGCGCAAGTGACCACCTATTACTACGGCGGCGAGCATCTGGAACAGGCGAAGATCGACTGTGAAAATAGCGGGGGCAACTGGAAGGCGAAATAGCCATCAGCCATTCAGAGTTTCCCCATAAAAAAGCCCGGCTACATGCCGGGCTTGCTGCATTCGAAACATGCTTAACCTTCGCCGGCACCGCTGCTGGTGCCGCTGTCGTTCGATTGTTTCGAACCACTGGGCTTGCCGCCCGAAGGGGTCGAGCCGTCGTTGTTGGTGGTATTGCCCTGCGTACCTTTCGGCACGGTGGCGCCATTGGAATGAATGTCTTCCGGCGCACTCGGGTTGGTCTGGCTGTTGCCGTCGTTGGCGGTCGGCGCCGGGGTATCGTTGGCGGCCGTTGCGTAGAGGGAGGTGGCGGATAACAGAGTGGCGAGGGTCAGTGCTGCGAAGTTGACTGGGCGCATGTTGGCTGTTTCCTTTGCGGGGGTGAGTTACGCATTGGAAGCAGGTGCGCGGTGAAAATGCGGTGCGGCTGACGAATGGCAAGAATAAACCCGACACCTCGGAAGAGATATCGGGTCATCAAAACAATCTCTAAAGCACGGCTTAACAGACCGGGCATTCTAGTGCTCGGTCTATCAACCGCCGCCGCTACCCCCGCTGCTGCTACCGGATGGTTGACCCGCAGGGCTGGGCTTGGAGGCAGACGGCACCGGCCCATTGTCGGTCTTGCCACCGTCACCACCCTTGGGTAGCGATTCGGCATCCGGGTCGGCATTGGTGGCTGGAGACGCCGGTTCACGCGTCTGGCTGGTGCCGTCGCTCGCCGTCGGGGTCGACGTTTCACCAGCAGCGAGCGTGTACGGCGAGCTGCCGAACAGCAACGCCGCGAGGGCAATTACCGCAAGTTTATGGTTCTGCATGGTGGCTCTTCCGTTGCGTGGGGAGTTACAGCATTGGAAGAAGGTGCGCGGCGAACGTGCGATGCGCCGGACGAGTGGTTATCGTCCGGTAGATCAATTATGTCGAAACTCAGAAATTCGCTGGCGTATTCGCGCTGATGATCTCCGCCTCATCCGCCCCAATATTGCGAAACTTGTGCGGCAATGTCGTCGGAAAGTAATACCCGTCCCCCGCACTCAACACACTCACCTGCCCGTCCACCGTCAATTCCACGGTGCCACGGGTCACAAGCCCGCACTCCTCGCCTTCGGCATGCACGATCGGCTCGTCGCCGGAGCTGGCGCCGGGGGCGTATTGTTCGCGCAGCAGGCGCATCTGGCGGCTGGGGACGGAGGCGCCGATCAGCAGCAGGCGCAGGCCGTGGCGGCCGAGGTCGGGTTGTTCGTTGGCGCGGAAGACGTATTGATGTTCGCGCGGCGGCTGGTCGAAGGTGAAGAAGTCGGCCAGGGACATCGGTATGCCTTCGAGCAACTTTTTCAATGAGCTGACGGAAGGACTGACACGATTCTGTTCGATCAGCGAGATGGTGGCATTGGTCACGCCGCTACGCCGGGCCAGCTCGCGCTGGGAGAGTTTGTAGCTTTCGCGTACTAGTTTGAGTCGAGAACCCGTATCCATGACAGCCTTATGTGAGAACGACAAGGACGATGGGGGTGGGTGGCGGGTGACGCGCAGGTCGCGCGGATCACGTTGCTCCCGTGTCCCGGAACCGTGAAAGGCGGCTATTAAATCACGTTTGCCGGTGATGCTCAGCAGGTTCGATGGATGGTGGCTGAAATGAGCCTGCTGGTGATTATTCCCGGTAAACAGAAGTCCTGTGGGAGCTGGCTTGCCAGCGATTGGATGGCATATTCAACATCCCTTTTGCTGAAAGGCCGCTATCGCTGGCAAGCCAGCTCCCACAGGGGGACATCAGTGCTATTGCGTAGTGAAAACCGGCGGGGTTTGGGGTCACCGCCGGGGTGGTAAGTCAGACGCCGAAGCGGTCGCGCAGCGAGTAGTAGACGGCGCCCAGGGCGGTCAGCGGCGCGGAGAAGGTGCGGCCGCCGAGCATCGGCATGTGCGGCAGCGAGGCGAAGGCGTCGAAGCGTTCGGCGTCGCCACGGATCATTTCCGAGATCAGTTTGCCGGCCAGGTGCGAGCAAGTGACGCCGTGGCCGCTGTAGCCTTGCATGTAATAGGCGTTTTTTTCGATGCGGCCGAATTGCGGCATGCGTGACATGGTCAGCAGGAAGTTGCCGGTCCAGCGGTAGTCGATCTTCACGTCCTTGAGCTGCGGGAAGGTCTTGAGGATTTTCGGGCGGATCAGTTGCTCGATGTCGTCCGGCTCGCGCGCGCCGTAGACCACACCGCCGCCGTAAAGCAGGCGGTTGTCGGCGGTCAGGCGATAGTAATCGAGCAGGTAATTGCAGTCTTCGACGCAGTAGTTGTTGGTGATCAGGCTGCGCGCCTGCTGCTCGGTCAGCGGTTCGGTGACGACGATCTGCGAGCCGCACGGCATGCTTTTCGCGGTCACGCGGTTGTCGAGGCCTTGTGGCAGGTAGGCGTTGCCGGCGATCAGCAGGTACTTGGCACGGACCTGGCCTTTGGCAGTGCGCACGATGTTTGGCTCGCCATAGGTGATTTCCACCGCAGCCGACTGCTCGTAGATCTTGCCGCCCAAGCGCACGATCGCCGCCGCTTCACCGAGCGCCAGATTCAACGGATGAACGTGGCCGCCCTGCATGTCCAGCAAACCGCCAACGTAGGCGTCGGAGCCGACTTCACGACGAATCTCAGCCGCGTCGAGCATCTTCAGATTGCGGTTGCCGTAACGTTCCCAGCCACGCTTCTGCTCAGCCAGACCGTTGAGTTGTTTCTTGTTCATCGCTGCGAAAATACCGCCCGGGCGGTAATCGCATTGGATGTCGTAATCCTTGATGCGCGAACGGATGATGTCGGCGCCTTCGAAGATCATGCTGCCGAGGATTGCCGCGGTCTTGTCGCCGTAGCGCGCTTCGATCACATCGACGTCGCGACTGTAGGAATTGACCAGTTGCCCGCCGTTGCGACCGCTGGCGCCGTAGCCGACTTTCGCCGCTTCGAGCACGGTCACTTTATAGCCCGCTTCAGTCAGGAACAGCGCCGAGGACAGGCCGGTATAACCGGCGCCGATGATGCAGACGTCGCATTCGACCGACTCTTCGAGGGTCGGGAAGTCGATGACTTCGTTGCGGGTGGCGGCGTAGTAGCTGTTGACGTGTTGCTGTTTCATAAATTTCTCCGATGGCCGCCAGACACTGGCGGCCGCCGCTGTAAAAGAATTAGAGCTTGATCCAGGTCGCTTTCAGCTCGGTGTACTTGTCGAAAGCGTGCAGCGATTTGTCGCGACCGTTGCCCGATTGCTTGAAGCCACCGAACGGCGCCGTCATGTCGCCGCCGTCGTACTGGTTGACCCAGACGCTGCCGGCACGCAAGCCACGGGCGAAGGTGTGCGCCTTGCTCAGGTTGCTCGTCCACACACCGGCGGCGAGGCCGAAGATGCTGTCGTTGGCGATCTGCAACGCTTCTTCGGCGGTGTCGAAGGTGATCAGCGACAGCACCGGGCCGAAGATTTCTTCCTGGGCGATGGTCATCGCGTTGGTCACGCCGTCGAAGATCGCCGGTTGCACATAGAGGCCGCCGGTTTCTTCGAGCGTGCGTTGGCCGCCGGCGATCAGCTCGGCGCCCTGCTCGCGACCGATGCTGATGTAGCGCAGCACGTTTTCCAGTTGACGCTGATCGACCACGGCGCCGACGGTGGTCGCCGGGTCGAGGGCATGCCCCGGTTTCCACGCTTGCAACGCTTCCACCAGCAGCGGAATGAACTGCTCGCGAATCGATCGCTCGACCAACAGGCGCGAACCGGCCGTGCAGACTTCGCCCTGATTGAAGGCGATGGCGCTGGCCGCCGCTTCTGCTGCCGCGCGCAAGTCCGGCGCGTCGGCAAACACCACGTTCGGGCTCTTGCCGCCGGCTTCGAGCCAGACGCGTTTCATGTTGCTTTGCCCGGCGTAAATCATCAGTTGCTTGGCGATCGCCGTGGAGCCGGTGAAGGCCAGCACGTCGACGTCCATGTGCAGCGCCAGCGCCTTGCCGACGGTATGGCCGAAGCCCGGCAGCACATTGAACACGCCTTTGGGAATGCCGGCATCCAGCGCCAACTGGGCGATGCGAATCGCCGTCAGTGGGGATTTTTCCGACGGTTTGAGAATGAACGAGTTGCCCGCCGCCAGCGCCGGGGCGAATTTCCAGCTGGCCATGATCAGCGGGAAATTCCACGGCACGATGGCCGCGACCACACCGGAAGGCTCGCGGGTGACGAGGCCGAGTTGGTCGTGCGGCGTGGCGGCGACTTCGTCGTAGATCTTGTCGATCGCCTCGGCGCTCCAGCGGATCGCGTTGGCGGCCGCAGGGATGTCGATGCTCATCGAGTCGCTGATCGGCTTGCCCATGTCGAGGGTTTCCAGCAGCGCCAGTTCTTCCTGGTGTTGCAGGATCAGATCGGCGAAGCGGATCAGGACGCGCTTGCGCTCGGCCGGGGCTTTTTTCGCCCAAACGCCGGAGTTGAAAGACTGGCGTGCGGCTTCGACGGCGAGGTTGGCGTCGGCTTCACCGGTGCTGGCGACCGCGGCGAGAAAACGGCCGTCGACCGGGCTCAGGCATTCGAAGGTTTCGCCGCTGATCGCCGGGCGGTATTCACCGTTGATGAAAGCGCGGGCTTCGACGGTCAGGGACTGGAAGTGGTGTTCCCAGTCGTTGCGGGTTCTGGTCATTGTTTTGGCTCGACGAGGGGGATTGGGGTGGTCTGGTTGCTGTGTCTGGCTTGAGAGGGTTGCCCTCACCCTAGCCCTCTCCCGGGGGGAGAGGGGACCGATTGGGGGAGGCTCAAAATCTGCGCCGACCTGAACGACCGAGTCGAATATGGATTCGGTACAGCAGGTTCAGATCGCAGCATTTCCCGAGCATCCCCGGCTCAGTCCCCTCTCCCCCTGGGAGAGGGTTAGGGTGAGGGGCTTTTGATCTTCAGACCGTATGCAAATACCAGTTGTACTCAAGATCAGAAATCGAGTTCTCGAACTCGGCCAACTCGCTCTCCTTGCACGCGACAAACACGTCGATGTACATCGGGTCGATGTAACGCGCCATGACTTCGCTGTCGTCCAGCTCGCGCAAGGCATCTCGCAAGTTGTTCGGCAGGCTCTGTTCGTTCTGCTCGTAGCTGTTGCCTTCGACCGGGGCGCCCGGTTCGATCTGGTTGGTCAGACCGTGGTGAATACCGGCCAGCACCGAGGCCATCAGCAGGTACGGGTTGGCATCGGCGCCGGCGACGCGGTGCTCGATGCGCACGGCGTCGGCTGAACCGGTCGGCACGCGTACGGCCACGGTGCGGTTGTCGATGCCCCAGCTCGGCGAGTTCGGGACGTAGAACTGCGCGCCGAAGCGGCGGTACGAGTTGACGTTCGGGCAGAGGAAAGCCATCTGCGCCGGCAGGGTCTCGAGCACACCGCCGATCGCGTGACGCAGCGCGGCGTTCTGCTCGGGATCCTCGCTGGCGAAGATGTTGTTGCCTTCTTTGTCCAGAATCGAAATGTGCACATGCAGACCGTTGCCCGCCTGGCCCGGATACGGCTTGGCCATGAAGGTGGTGTCCATCTCATGGTCGTAGGCGATGTTCTTCACCAGACGCTTGAGCAGCACCGCGTAATCGCAGGCCTTGATCGGGTCGGAGACGTGATGCAGGTTGACTTCGAACTGCGCCGGGGCGCTTTCCTTTACGATGGCGTCAGCCGGGATGCCCTGCTCTTTCGCGCCCTCGAGGATGTCTTGCAGGCAATCGACGTATTCGTCGAGATCGTCGATCAGATAGACCTGAGTCGACACCGGACGCTTGCCGGACACCGGCGAACGTGGCGACTGCGGACGACCATTAACGTTGTCCTGGTCGATCAGATAGAACTCCAGTTCGAACGCTGCGCAAATGGTCAGGCCCATGTCGTCGAACTTGCGCACGACGTTGGCGAGCACTTCACGCGGGTCGGCGAAAAACGGCTGGCCTTCGATCTCATGCATGGTCGTGCGCATCGTTGCGGCGCGGGACCTGCTCGGCGCATCGCGCAACACCGGTCTGGGCGCAGCGCAAGCCAACTGGAGCGCGGC
>NZ_JBUDGD010000057.1:0-32858 GCF_055484735.1 Pseudomonas sp. 15C
GCGAAGGGACCCGAGCCTGCGAGGGCCGAACGCAGGAGCAAGCGTTTTGGGTTACCTTTTTGGCGTTTGAAAAAGGTGACTCGCCGTAAGGGCGAAACCGCCAGCCGCCACACCAAAAAAAACGGATATTCACCCAAAAACCCAAGCGCCTGGTCGGCCCAGAGGCCGCCAAGGCCAAAACAAAAAAGGGACGAACCCAAAGATTCATCCCTTCTTTCAAAGCCCCCGACAACTACCCGAACATGGCAAACCCATCACCACCCGCAGGCAGCTCAAAGACCTGACCATCGGCCGTCTGAACATGCTCGATGGTGGCAAATCCCGCATACCAGTCCACCAGCCGCACACCATGGTCCGGCACGCCACTGCTACCGTCATTGGCACTGTGCAGATAAACATCATCGCCAACACGGGTTACGCTCAACTGACTGGCGTCAGCGATCGTGTTCAGAATCAGCGTGTCGTGGGCATCCAGCCCTTCATCCTTGATCGTCACCAACGCCGACGTGTCCACCACATAGGTATCATCGCCCTGCTCGCCAAACCCGCTGCCGCCCACGCTCGACGGGCCGGCGCCGTTGAAGATCAACACGTCATTGCCCTGCCCACCATAGGCCACGCCCCGTCCGAGGGTAATGTTGTCATTGCCTTCATCGCCACTGACCCAGGTAAACAGACCGTCGCGCGCAGCGATAATGACGTCATCGCCCAAGCCACCGAACAAGGTGTCGGACTGCCCGGCTGCATCGAGACCGGACGCCAGACCACCGTAGATATGATCGTTGCCATCGCCACCCTGAATCTGGTCGTCACCACCACCGCCTTCAAGGACGTTGTCGCCCCACTCACCTTCCAGAACATCATTGAACTGGCTGCCGCGCAGGCCTTCGATGTCGATGTAGACGTCATGGAAGGCGATACCGCTCTGCGCCCCCCAATTCAGCGAGGCGCTCAAGCCTTCAGCACTGTCGTCATAGCTGACGATGTCGATACCGGCGCCACCTTCAAAGTTATCGGCCCCCGCCCCGCCGAGCAGCACATCGTTCCCGCCCCCGGAAACGATCGTATTGTTCTCGTCATTGCCGTAGCCGGTGAAATCGCTGCTGCCGGTATAGGTCAACCGCTCAACGAACGCACTCAGCTTCAACTCGGAGAGGCTGGTGTACACATGATCGGTACCGCCCATGAAGCTGTCGTCTTCTTCGACAGTCACACCGGTGCTGTTGATCGTATAAACGTCATCACCGATACCGCCAGCCACCTTCACACCGCTGGCGTTGACGACAAAACGATCGGCGCCTGAGGAACCGATAACCTCTTCCACGTTGAGCAGCGTGTCACCTGCAAGGTTGCTGCCATTGCCAATCACGACATTGGCTACGTCGAAGGCGTAGCGGTAACTCACAGTGTCGTAGCCCTGCGCACCATCGATACTCATCGAGTCCTTGTGACGATAAATCACATCATCGAAGCCCGAGCCCTGAAGCGCTTCGATGCCGGTGAAGATATCGCCATAGGCGATGGTCAGGCCGTCGTAGTTGGTGAAGTCTTCGACTCGCACCCCTTCAAGGCTGTCGCTGTAGCTGACGGTGTCGTAACCGTCCCCCCCAACGAAATGATCGGCACCGTCACCACCCCACAGCCAGTCGTTACCGGCACCCGCGATGATCTCGTTGTCGGTGTCACTGCCGTAAGCCTTGAAATCACCGGTCCCCGTGAAGGTCAGCTTCTCGACGAAGCCAGCCATCTTGATGCTGTTGAGGCTGGTGCGCAGTTCGTCGTAGCCGGCCCAGTCCTGCTCGACGATGGTCACGTCTTCGGCGCTGACAATGTAGACATCGTCACCACTGCTGCCTTCCAGCGTCACGCCAGCTACCGAACTGCTGAACGTATCGTTGGAAAAGGTCCCGACGATTTTCTCAACGGACACCAGCGTATCGAGCTTGCCGTCGGGGCCGGCGACGGTGGCCGCACCAGTGGCTAACTGGACATTGATCCCAGAGGGTATTGCGTAGTAATTCGCAGTGTCGAAGCCGTCCCCGCCATCAAGCTCATCCGATCCCGTACTTGCCAGGAGGACATCATCCGACTCCAGTCCATAGAGTTGGTCATTGCCGTCGGTGCCCGACAGGACGTCCGCTTCACTCGTTCCATTCACGACTGTCATCACATCTTCCTTGCGTTGTTGTTGAAACCGGATCCGTCAGTGCGGGCATTGCCTGGACAGCGCGCAGTCCCTCGCCTGATCGACTCGAACAAATCGTTGAGCCTGTAAAAAAGGCGACCCGAGAGATCGCCTCAAATGAAGCCTTGCGACAGATCAATCTGCCAGCCAGCCGTATTCCCAATGCCGCAGGTTATCGCCGCGCAGCACGTAGTCGCGCAGCACCACTTCACGCAATTCATCGCCCATGCGGTAGCTGGCATCCGGATCAGCCAGATGCATGCGGATCGCTTGCAGCCACTCATCGGTCGTGTTGGTCTTGACCCGTGTGCACGGCAAGTAACCGCGATAGGCCTCGGTGTCGGTGCAGACCACCGGATAGCCGCAGGCGCCGTACTCCAGCAGGCGCAGGTTGCTCTTGCAGTCGTTGAAGATGTGAAACTCCAACGGTGCCAGAGCCAGATCAAGGTTCAGGCTGGCCAGTTTTGCCGGATACACATCCAGCGGGATCACACCGTGAAATTCGTGCATGTACGGCAGCAAGTCATCCGGGCACATGCCGAAGAACACCCAGTCGACTTCGTTGGCCAGTTCGCGTACCACCTCGGCAATCACCGCCAGATCGCCATGGTGACTGGTGCCGCCGCCCCAGCCGACACGCGGTTTTTTCGAGGTGCGGCGCTGACTGCGCAGATGCCCCCACAGATCCTTGGCCAACATGTTCGGCACCACGCGAATGTCGTGATGCATGTCCGACAGCGCGTTGGCCAGCGGCGCGGTCGAGACCACCACGCGATCGCACAAGCCAATCGCCCGGCGCACCATACGCTCCATGTCTGACTTGCCCGGCATATTGCGAATGTGCGCATTGCGATGGGGAACATCGATCACATAGTCATCGAGTTCGAAAATCCGTCGGGCATTGAAGAATTTCTTCAGCGGCGGGATTTCATCGATGGCGTGCTCCGAGTAGCGCCCCTGCAGGACGATCACATCGGGCGACTGACGCTCGATATCGATGATCGACGGCAAGCCGTAGCAGATTCGCCCTTCCACGCGGTTGGCTGCTTCCAGCTCGATCAATGGCTGGCTCATGCGGTAGTGACCGATGGCCGAAGCGTTGATCGGGACCGCGAGCACGTTCGGCAGTTGTGCCTTGGAGAAGGCACTCCAGCCGGTACGCAGGCCCGGTTCGAGACTGAAGTTGGTGGCGCCTACGCCCTGCAACGTCAGGTTGACGTTATAGGCCGGATCGCGCGCAACCAGTGGTAGCCAGCGTTGATAGAAGGTGTCCTTCTCCTCGGCGTGCTGCGCTTGCTCTTGCTCCGTCGCCGCGATAACTGGCTGCGTGCCCACCGCCAGCACGGCGTGCGGGTTCATCACCACCAGATAACCGTCGCGGCCAATGCGCAGACACAGATCCACGACATTGAGCGTTTGCTTGAAATCCTGCTCGTCCAGGCCGCCGGCCGCTTCGAATACCGATTTGCGAATCATCAGGCAGTCGCCACCGACCGCGCTCAGATCATGCACAGCCTGCAGTCGGTGCATATACCCATCCGACTGCATCGGCTGGCCATAGAACGGCAGTCCCGCCGGCCCATTCAGACCCAGGATCAGGCCGGCGTGCAGCACGCCACCGTCCGGGTTGAACAGCTTGGCGCCCACCACCCCGACTTCAGGGCGCTGTGCATGATTGAGCAGTTCGTCGAGCCAGTCGGCCTGGGTGATCACCGCAAAGGCATTGAGCAGCAGCACATACTCACCGCGCCCCTGGCGTGCGGCGAAGTTGTGCACGGCAGCGGCATTGTCCTTCTGCGCACACCGCAGCACGCGAATCCGGTCGCTGCCCAGCTGCGCCATGCCGTCCAGCCACGCCAGCGCTTCGGCGCTTTCGCTGCCGTTGTCGACCAGGAGCAACTCGTACTCGGTGTAGGCGGTTTTCTCCAGCAGCGTTTCGACACAGCGCTGCAAGGCGGCAGTCTGATCCTGAGTGACGATGATCACCGACACCAGAGGGCGCTGCGCGTGGCGGTAGTCGACACGATTGAGCGGCCCGTTCTGGCGGATTTCATGAGCAATGCCGAGGCGCTGCAGATGCGCCTCGAGAATGCGCGGACTTTGCTCCACCACACCAGGCTCGGTGAGCCATTGCGACAGGTCGAACTTGGACTCCAGCAGTACTTCAGCGACGTGGCCAATGACGTGCAGACCATCGCTTTCGGCCATCCGCCACAGCATGTCGTGTGGCGCCAGTTCGGCGAATGTTGGCGCAAACCCACCGAGCGCGAGGAAGCGTTCGCGCTGGAATGCCAGCGCTCGGCCGACGTATGGATAACTGCGCATGAGGTCGAGGTTGAAGTCCGGTTTGAACGCCGGCTCCGCCGATTCGCCGTCGCGCAGGCTGCCTTCATCGCTGTACAGACACGTCAGCGACCGCGAATGCGCGATGCGATCGGCCATCACCAGCAATGCCGGTGCCACCGGGCGATCGCCCGGTTGCAGCAGATAGAACCAGTCGGCGCCTTCGAGTTGCGGCAACAACTTATTGATCTGCTCCAGACCGTCATCCTGCAACGGCATGTGGAATACCCGATCCTGCAACTGCGCTTCGGTACAGGCGACGGACAGTACCAGCACCAGCTCCGGCGGATAGTCCTGGGCAGCGAGCGCTTGCAGGGTGCGCTCAAGCCCGTCGCGGCTACCCTGCGCATCGATGACGATCGGCACGATTCTCGGCTGCTGCGGCCAGCCCGCAAGGGTCTCCGGCAACCATTTTCGCTGCGTCTCGGTCAGCACCCGACACGCCAGCCACTGCGCATAGAGCTCGCCGAAACTGAAGCTGTCGACACCCACGCCCATTTCCTGGCGGCTTTGCTTGGTACCCAAGGTACGGCTCAGCGGCAGTTCGTCCCAAACGCGAGGCAACTCGTCGGCCTTGGTCAGTCGCACGTAGCGAACCCAGCCCTTCGCGGGCGCCGACTCGCCGCTGCGCACTTTGAGCATTTGCGAAAGCCACTCGCGCTCAACCTCGGCAGCATCCTTCATCGGTTGCTGCGCGCTCAAACGCTCAGGGTAAAGTCGCTCGGCGCTCAGAACATTGTTGGACGTCACCATGTTGCCGCGTCGCAGCAGACAGACATACAAGGCAAAATCCAGGGTCGCAACGAAACATGCACCCTCTTCAGTGAGCGCCGGCAACAGTTCGGCGACATCGGCACGCCGGAACAACGCACTGCTGAAGCCGCCGAGGACGTTGACCGGGAATTTTTCGAAAATGCTCAGCACATCGTCGCCTTTGAGCAACGCGCTCACGGGTGATAGCGAGCTGTTTTCCAGACGGGCCGGCAGAATGATGTCGTTGGCGTCCCACAGCAGCCGTTGAGCGATCACCAGACTGACTTCTTCGCGCTGTAACTCATGGGCTTGCTGTTCGATGCAGGCCGAATAGAGCAGGTCATCGTCACACAGGAATTTGATGAAATCGCCGCGCGCCTGCTCGAGGCAGACCTTCAGATTGCCCACCAGCCCCAGGGTCTGCGGGTTGCGAACGTAGCGCACCTGCGCCCCGGTTTGCTCCCTGACCAGCCTGACGATGTCCTTGATCTCGTCACCACGACTGTCATCGCACACGACGATGTCGAGATTGCTGTAAGTCTGGCTGACGGCACTGTTCAACGTCCGCTCGAAAAAACGCGGATTGAACGCAGGAATGGCAATGCTGACGAGGGGGAGTGAATTCACGGCGGGCTCACAGGCGGTACGAGCCCGCTCGGAAAAACGAGCCCTTGGTACCGCAAAAATCATTAACAGAGGGACAAGATCAGCGGGCGCTCACGCGCCCGCTGACCGTCAGATCTTGTTGAACAGACCCAACTGGCTGATCTTGCTGAACGCCAATTGCGAGGCTTGCAGCATGGTCTGCTGCAAGGTCAGGCGGGTCATGACTTCGGCCGGATCGGAATCGCGGATCGAGCCTTGGGTCGTGGTGTTCGCCGTGCTCAGGCTGTCGTTGGTGATGGCCTGCATGTCCAGTGCCTGACCGCGCGCACCGATGGTGGTGACGGCGGTGCCGATCTGATTGGCGGCGGCGTCGATGTTGCCGAGGCCCGCCTCCATGGCGCCCTGCAGTTTCTGCTTGGCAACCGGATCGCCATCGACCGGGGTGTTCAGCGCCGTGATCATCTGGCCCAGGGTGTCGAGCACGTTCTGGGTCTGGTGATTGTTCGGCTGGATCGAGAACTGATCGCCAGTCGCTGGTGTACCGCCGAGGGCGAAGGTCACACCGGCAGCGGTCGCGTTGCCACCGACCACGGTGCCCGAGGATACCGGCTTGCTGTCGGCGGTCACTGGCGCTGCGTACAGATCGAAATCGGTCGCGCTGGTGAACTTGAGGACTGCCCCACCCTGCGGGAATGCGGCGGTATACGCAGCCTGGTCGGTGATGGTCGAACCGGTGATCACCGACGTCGAGGTATTGCCCGGGCTGCGCGTGGTGGTGAACGAATCAGGCGTGCTCGACAGCTGGAAGCTGTGCCCGGCAATGACTGCGTCCGGGTTGGTGTCGCCGGCCTTGAGGTTGACGTTCAACTTGAGGTCGACGCCACGGAAACTGACGGTCTGGTTGGCACCGCTGCTGTTGCTGATCAGGCCGTTCTGGCTGGCTTCGGCGGTGACGTCATTACCCAGGGCATCGGTGATTTTCAGCTGGGTGCTGCTGACAAAATCGATGGTATACGGCTGACCGGCGCTGAATTTGGCATCGTAGCTGGCAGCAGTGCCGACAGTGCCGTTGGACAGCACGACACGGCCGTCATCCACAGCGGGTGCGGTCATTTTGGTGTTGGTGCGACCGGTGTTGATGGTTTGCTGGAAGGCGTCCCAACCGGTGGTATTGGTGCCGACAGTCATGCCGTCGCCAATGCCCAGATTGATGGTGGTCTGGTCGCCGTTGTAACTGAAAGTGCCGTCGGCGTTTTTCGAGTATGGCGCGGTGTCGGTTTTCGAACCGGAGAACAGGTAGTTGCCGTTGGCGTCCTTGGCGTTCATCAGGCCCAGCACTTGTTGCTGGATCTCGCCCATTTCCGAAGCGTAAGCCTGGCGGTCCTTGTCGGTGATCGTGCCGTTGTTCGCCGCCAGCGCAAGCTCTTTGGCACGCGCCAGCGCCGTGGTGATCGAGTCCAGCGTGGACTCTTGCACGTTCAGTGCGCTTTTGGTGGTGTCGACGTTGGTCTTGTACTGATCAAGCATCGCGGCCTGCTGGCCCAATTGCAGCAAGCGCCCGGCACCGATCGGATCATCGGCGGCGGTGTTGATGCGCTGCAGGCTGCTCGCCTCGCTGGCGGTGGCAACGGCCTTGTTGAAGTTACGCTGATAGTCCGAAGCTTGCGTTCCGTAATACTGAGCGGTGGAAATGCGCATGAATTACGACTCCTTAAAGGCTGTTGATCAGCGTGGCGAAAGTTTCCTGCGCAGCTTTGATGATCTGCGAAGACGCTGTGTAGTACTGCTGGTATTTGACCAGGTTGCCGGTTTCTTCATCCAGGTTGACCCCGGACAACGAATCGCGCGCGCCCTTGGCGTTGTCCAGAATCGCGCTGGTTGCAGCGCTGTCGGACTTGCCCTGGGCGGTCTTGGTACCGACGTTGGTCACCAATTTGTTGTAGGCGTCAGTCAGGCTGATGCCCTTGCTCGCCGAACCCGTGTCGACGCTTTGTGCGGTTTGCAGGCCGACCAGTGCCTGCGCGTTACGGTTGTCCGAAGACGCCGCACCGGTCAGGTTCATGGTGAAGGTCTCGCCGGATTTCGGCGTGCCGCCCACGGTGGTCTGCACGGTGAAGGTTTTCTGCACGTTCGGCGTGACAGTCGTATCCATCACCGGGTTGCCGCTGGCGTCGACGATGCCGACTTTCAGATTCAGGGTGTTCGACTGGCCCGGAACGATGGTGCCGGTGCCGATGGTCGCGCCTTTGGCGTCCACCAGGTTGTACGACTGGCTGCCGCCGCTGGTCGCGCCGAATACCAGTTTGACCGGCGTCGAATTCTTCAGCGCCGCCTGCATGTCGGCCTGGGCGGTCGGGTTGTAGATGTCGATCTTGTCGCTGAGCGTCGGCTGGGTGTAAGTGCCCAGACCGTTGGCGCTGGCGACACCGGTCAGCGGACCGGCCGCAGCGATTTTCTTCGGATCGGTGAGCACCGTCTGGATGCTCGCGGCTGCGTTTCTGGTCGGCGTGACCTTGAACGAGTCACCGGCGCTCAACGCACCGCCGTTGAGCGCGAGGGTGAAACCGTCGATCACGGGTGGCGGGTTGGTCGTGGTGCTGAATGCGCCCATGTCGGTGCCGTCGGAACGCTTGACGGTGTAGTCAGTAGCGCTGGTGAACGTGACCTGATAATCGCTGGTGGTCAGCTTGCCGGTGTCCTTGATGGTCACATCGAGGTTGCCGGAGCCAGCGCTGTTGCCGTCTTTGGCAATGCTGCGCTGACTGATCAGCGCGGCGCTGTTGATGTTGTTGAAAATCGCCGCGCCGAAGTCACCGTTCTTGTCGATGCCCTGGGCTTGCTGGCGGTTGATCTGATCGGCGACCACCAGGGCCACTCGGCCCAGCTCGTTGAGCGACGGGTCGAGGACTTCCTTGCGATAGGTCAGCAGACCGCCGATTTCGCCACCGCTGATCACCGAGGTGATGTCGATGGTGCTCGAGCCGCGGTCCATCTGAATGGCCATGCGCGACGGATCGTCTTTGCTGGCAACCATGCTCAGGGTGTTGGTGGTGTTACCGATCACCAAGGGCTGGCCGCTGCCGACGTAGATATCGAAACTGGTGCCGCGCTCAACCACTTGGGCGCCGGTCAGCACCGACAGTTGGCGCACGGCTTCGTTACGGCTGTCGAGCAGGTCGTTCGGCGCGCCACCGCTGGTGGAGATCTCGCCGATCTTCTGGTTCAGGTTGGCAATCGAGGTCGCCAGCTTGTTCACCTGGGCGGTCATGTCGCCCAGGCTGCCGTTGATCGTGGTGTTCTGGTCGTTGAGTTGCTTGGCGATGGTATTGAAACGACTGCTCAACGCCTGCGCACCAGTCAGCACCGATTGGCGCGAGGTGTCATCGGTGGCCGAGGTCGACACGCCTTGCAACGAAGTGAAGAACTTCTGCAGTACGCCGGTCAGGCCGGTGTTGGTGTCGGACAGCATCGCGTCCAGCGGCGTCGCCTGCTTGAGAAAAGCAGCCGATTCGCTGTCCAGCGAAGTCGCCGTATGCAGCTGCGATTCCAGGTACGAGTTGTACACCCGGCGCACGTCGGCCAGGGTCGTGCCGGTGCCGATGAACACGGTGCCGTACTGCTGCGACGACTTGGTGCCCTGTACGGTTTGCTGACGCGAATAACCGGCGGTGTCGACGTTGGCAATGTTGTTGCCTGTCGTAGCCAGAGAGGACTGGCTGGCCGACAGTCCCGACATCCCGATATTGAGCAAACTCATGGTTCAGACCTTATTACCTGGTGCCTTATAAAGGCGTGGTGGAGACACCCGCCGCAGCGTAGTTTTCGAAACTGTTCATCTGCTTGGCAATTTGCGAAATCTTGTTGGCGTAGTTCGGGTCGGTGGCGTAACCGGCCTTCTGCAACTCGCGTACAAACTGTTCTGGGTTATCGGCCGACTTCAGCACTTCTTGATAGCGATTGTTGCTCTGCAGCAACGTCACCAGATCGTGGAAGCTGTCCTTGTACGAGGCGTAGGAACGGAATTCGGCCGTCTCCTTGACCATCGCACCGTTGCGGAATTCGCTGGTGATCGCCCGGGCCGAATCGCCCTTCCAGTTGCTGCTGGCCTTGATGCCGAACAGGTTGTGGCTGCTGCTGCCGTCCTGAGCACGCATGACCGACTTGCCCCAACCGGTTTCCAGCGCAGCCTGGGCCACCAGATAACGCGGATCGACGCCGATGCGGTCGGCGGCTTCCTTGGCCATTGGCAGCATGGTGTTGACGAATTCGTCGGCAGAGCTGAAAGCCTTTTTCGGCGGCGCCAGCGGAATCTGCGCCATGGCACGACCGTAGACCTGCATCTGGCCGCCTGCGGCAGCCTTTTGTTCTTCGGCGCGGGCCAGCCAGTCGCCGTTGTACAGCGGGCCGGAACCACCGATCGCCGGGGTCGCGGCACGTTGTGGCAAGGCGTTGCTCGCCACCGCTGCGGTAGCGGCAGCAGCAGTTGCAGGCGCAGACGGCACCAACCCGGCGAGCAAACGATCAGCCAGTTTCGGCGGCAACGCCAGACGACGCTGATTGATCAATTGCATGTCGTTGCGGTGGGAGATATCGGTGTTCGGCGCATTCACCGAACGCGACGCCCACAACGGCCGTTCGCCATTGAGTCGCGACAACGGGCCGTTTGTGGCAACGGTGCCAGCGGCAATCGGCGTCGGCACCGCGGCCGCCTTGGCCAGCGCTTCCTGTTGCTTGGCGGCGGACGCCGCCGCCGCTTCGTCCGGGGCCATCGGCTTGTTCTTCGACATCTGCCGGATCAGCACGTCAGCCAGGCCAATACCTCCGCCCTCGCGGGACATGGAAACCGCCAGTTGCTGGTCGTACATTTCCTGATACTGCTTGGCAGCCGGCGTGTTCAGCGGGTTGTCCTGGCCGAGCGCGTCGGTGGCCGAGCGCATCGACTTGAGCATCTCGCCAAGGAACAGCGATTCGAATTCCTGCGCAACCTTGCGCATGTTTTCGTCACTGTTCTTGTCACCGACCTTGAGCTGGTTCAGACGATTGAGGTCGGAGTACGAACCCGAATCGCTGCTGCTGACCAGACCGCTTTTGCGCATATCCATGGTGGTCGGCCTCAGATCACGATCAGGTCGGCTTGCAACGCACCGGCCTGCTTCAGGGCTTCGAGGATGGCCATCAAGTCACCCGGTGCCGCGCCGACCTGGTTCACCGCGCGCACGATCTCGTCGAGGGTGGTGCCCGGGCCGAACTTGAACATCGGCTTGGCTTCCTGCTCGGCATTCACCCGCGAACGCGGGACCACTGCAGTCTGGCCGTTGGACAGCGGGCCCGGCTGGCTGACGATCGGGTCTTCGGTGATGGTCACGGTCAGGCTGCCGTGGGTCACGGCGGCCGGCGAGACTTTCACGTTCTGGCCGATGACGATGGTGCCGGTGCGCGAGTTGATGATGACTTTCGCCACCGCCTGACCCGGATCGACTTCGAGGTTTTCCAGGATCGACAGGTAATCAACGCGCTGGCTCGGATCGAGCGGCGCGGTGACGCGGATCGAGCCGCCGTCGATGGCTTGCGCAACGCCAGGGCCAAGCATGTCATTGATCTTGTCGACGATGCGCTTGGCGGTGGTGAAGTCGGAGCGATTGAGGTTCAGCGTCAGGCTGTTGCCCTGGTTGAAACCGCTCGGCACCGAACGCTCCACCGACGCACCGCCAGGGATACGACCGGCCGACGGAACGTTGACGGTGATCTTCGAACCGTCGCGACCTTCGGCATCGAAACCGCCGACCACCAGGTTGCCCTGAGCGATCGCATAGACGTTGCCGTCGATACCCTTGAGTGGCGTCAGCAGCAGTGTGCCGCCACGCAGGCTCTTGGAGTTACCGATCGAGGACACGGTGATGTCGACCTGCTGACCCGGCTTGGCGAACGCCGGCAGGTCGGCACTCACCGACACCGCCGCGACGTTCTTCAACTGCACGTTGCCCGAGCCCGGCGGCACCTTGATGCCGAACTGCGAGAGCATGTTGTTGAAAGTCTGCAGGGTGAACGGGGTTTGCGTCGTCTGGTCACCGGTGCCATTAAGCCCGACCACCAGGCCGTAACCGATCAACTGGTTGGAACGCACGCCGGAAATGCTGGCGATGTCTTTCAGCCGCTCGGCGTGGGCACCGAAGGCAGCGGACATCAACGCGGCAGCCAGCATCAGGTGTTTGAATTTCAAAGTCGCCACCTAGAAAGGGAACAGCGGGCTGAGGAAGAAACGGTCGAACCAGCCTGGCTGACTCGTATCGGCAAACGCACCGGTACCCGAGTAGGTGATGCGTGCATCGGCGACGCGAGTCGACGACACAGTGTTGTCGGTGGCGATGTCATCGGCGCGGACCATGCCGGCGATGCGCACCAGTTCGTCACCGGTGTTGAGGGTCAGCCACTTCTCGCCACGCACGGCGATGATGCCGTTGGGCAACACATCGGCCACGGTCACGGTGATCGAACCGGTCAGGCTGTTGCTCTGTCCGGACTTGGCGTCACCCTTGGTCGAACGGTCGGCGCTGTAGCCGGCGTTCAGGCTCAGGTCACCGCCACCGATCGGGTTGTTGGTGGTCAGGCTGGAGCCGAACAACGAGGTCAGACCGATGCTGTTGTCGCTGTTCTTGTCCATCTGCGAGTTGGCATTCTTGCTCGCCTGGGTGCGCTCGTTCAGGGTGATGGTGATGATGTCACCGACCCGGAACGCCTTGCGGTCGCTGTACAGGTTCTGCTCGAAACCGGCCTGATAGATCGAGCCGTTGTTGGCGGCAGCCGGCAACGGTGTGCGCGGCAACACCGGGGCGTAATACGGGTCATTGGGCTTGGGCGTCGGAGCGACGCAGCCCGCGAGCGAGACGACCCCACTCAATGCCAGAACAGATACAAAGCGATTCATGACCCTACCTCACGGTGTTGCTGGCGACCTCAGGCCGCCCCATAGACTTGATTACAGATTCTGCGTTACGAACGAGAGCATCTGGTCGGCGGTGGAGATCACCTTGGAGTTCATCTCGTAGGCGCGCTGAGTGGTGATCATGTTGACCATCTCTTCAACGGTGCTGACGTTTGAGGTTTCCAGGGTGTTCTGCAGCGTGGTACCGAAACCGTTCAGGCCCGGAGTACCGACTTGCGGCGCGCCGGAAGCGGCGGTTTCCAGGAACAGGTTGTTGCCTACCGCTTGCAGACCGGCCGGGTTGATAAAGTCGGCGGTTTGCAGGTTGCCGATCACCTGGGCAGCCGGGTTGCCGGCGATGGTCACCGAGACGGTGCCGTCACGGCCAACGGTAAAGGTCTGCGCGTCGTTCGGAATGACGATCGCCGGCTCCAGCGCGAAGCCGCTGGCGTTGACGATCTGGCCATTGGAATCGAGGTGGAAGGTACCGTCACGGGTGTACGAGGTGGTGCCGTCCGGTTGCAGGATCTGGAAGAAACCGCGACCGTCGATGGCCATGTCCAGCGGCTGCTCGGTGGTTTGCAGGCTGCCGGCGGTGAAGTTTTTCTGGGTGCCGACAATGCGCACACCGGTACCCACTTGCAGACCCGACGGCAGTTCGCTGTCCTGGGTCGACTGGGCGCCAGGCTGGCGCTTGATCTGATAGAGCAGGTCCTGGAACTCGGCGCGATCACGTTTGAAACCCGTGGTTGAAACGTTCGCCAGGTTGTTGGAAATGGTGGTCAGGTTGGTGTCCTGGGCGGACAGACCGGTTTTGGCAACCCATAGAGCCGGAAGCATTCGATTCTCCTCGTGCGCCTGTTTTACGGCGCGACGTTCTGATAATTAGCTGATCTGCAAGACCCGAGCCATGGCCTGGTCGTCGTCTTTGGCGGTGTTCATCATCTTGACGTGCAACTCGAACTGCTTGGCCAGGGCCAGCACCGAAGTCATTTCTTCAACGGCGTTGACGTTGCTCGACTCAAGGAACCCCGAGACCAGTTTGACGTTGGCATCGGCCGGCGCCGGTTGGCCGTCCCTGGTGTAAATCGAGCCGTCGAGGCCTTTGTTCATGTTCTTGATGTCGGGGTTGACCAGTTTGATCCGGTCGACTTCGGCCATGACCCGTGGGCCCTCGCCCATCGCGCGAATGCTGATGGTGCCGTCTTCGCCGACTTCGATCTGCTGCTCGGGCGGTACGGCGATCGGACCACCATTGCCCATCACCGGCATACCGTTGCCGGCACGCAGCACGCCGAGGGCATCGACGTTGAGGCTGCCGGTGCGCACGTAGCTTTCGCCGCCGTTGGGATTCTGCACGGCGATCCAGCCATTGCCGCTCACGGCGACGTCGAGGTCACGGCCGGTCTGCACCAGCGAGCCCGGGGTGAAGTCGGTGGCAGGCCGTTCGCTCATGGCAAACGCACGCGCCGGAAAGCTGTCACCGAACACCGGCATCGAACGCGCCTGTTCCAGGTCGCGCTGAAAACCGTTGGTGGAGATGTTCGCCAGGTTGTTGGCATGCGCCCGCTGCGCCAGTGCGTTCTGGCTGGCGCCGGTCATTGCCACATAAAGGTACTTGTCCACACTCTTTCCTCTGCATGCCGGACGTTTGCCGCCCACCGCTGTACTGCTGAGCCATAAGCAATTAGCAGACCAACTTTTTATTGGCGGCCCGAGGCCCGGTAAACAAAGGGCTTGAGGGTTTTGCGGGGGAAATTTGAAATGTATCGAAGACGAAAAACCGGCGGTGTCCTGCCGGTGAGTGGCAACCTTTGACATCAGCCAACGGCGGCCACCCCCGTCGCGAGCAGGCTCACTCCTACAGTTGACCGCGTTCCTTCAGATGAAACCCGGTTTCTGTAGGAGTGAGCCTGCTCGCGATGAAGCCACACAGCCGACGCAACTTCTGGCTATGACTCGGTTTTACCAACCTCATACTCACGCAACTTGTTGGCAATCGTGGTGTGCGAAACCCCCAGGCGCTTGCCCAGTTGCCGACTGCTCGGGTGCTCGGAGTACAGACGCTCCAGCACGGCTTTTTCAAAGCGCCCGACGATCTCGTCGAGATTTCCATCGAGGGAAAAATCGCCAAGCGGCTGACGCACGCCGTAATCCGGCAGGCGAATATGTTCCGCCTTGACCTTACCGCCGTCACACAGCGACACCGCCTGAAACAGCACATTCTCCAGTTGCCGTACGTTGCCCGGCCAATGGTAATGGCTGAGTCGATCCATCGCTGCCGGCGCCAGTTTCGGCAGCGTGCAGCCGATCTGCCGGCTGGCCTGATCGAGGAAATGTTCGACCAGCGGAGTCAGGCCATCGAGGCATTCACGCAGCGGCGGGATGTGCAGCGACAGCACGTTCAAGCGGTGATAGAGGTCCTGACGAAACTCGCCGCGCGCGCACAGCTCGGACAAGTCCACCTGCGTCGCACAGATCACCCGCACATCCAGATAAACCTCCTCGTCGCTGCCGACGCGACGGAAGCAGCCATCCTGCAAAAAGCGCAGCAGTTTGACCTGCAAGCGCGGGCTCATTTCGCCGACGCCGTCGAGAAACAGCGTGCCGCCGGCGGTCAGTTCCAGCAAACCGAGTTTGCCTTCGGCGCGCGCGCCTTCGAACGCCCCAGGGCCGTAGCCGAACAGCTCGGTCTCGGCCATTGACTCAGGCAGCCCGGCGCAATTGAGCGCCATCAACGGCGACTGCCCGCGCGGACTGGCGAGGTGGCAGGCGCGCGCGAGCAATTCCTTGCCGGTGCCGGTTTCGCCTTCTATTAATAGTGGTGCGTCGAGAGGTGCCATGCGCCGCGCTTCACGGACCACCGCCGCCATGACTTTCGAGCTCTGAAAGATGCTGTCGAAGCCGCGCAGCTCCTGCTTGCGTACGTTATAGATGCGCTCACCGACGCGGTCAGCGCGATGCAGCGTCAACACTGCACCGGCCATGGCCTCGCTGTCGTCGTGCTCCGATTGCAGCGGCGCAATATCGGCGAGAAAGACGTCGCCCTTGACCTTGACGCGCATGCCGTTGATTCGCGATTTGTTGGCGCGCACCAGTTCCGGCAAATCGAAATCCTCGGCGTAACGCGACAGCGGAATGCCCGGCACTTCATCGACGCGCACGCCGAGCAACTGCGCCGCCGCGCGGTTGGCCGCGACGATCGAACCGCCCATGTCGATCGACAACACCGGAAACTCCAGTGCCCCGAGCAATGCGTTCAACTCCATGTGCCGGCGCTCGCTGGGCATCAGCCCGACCCGCTTGACGCCGAATACCCCGCCAATCGCTTCGAACTTCGGCCGCAGGGCCTGGAACTGGATGTTGATCAGGTTCGGGCAGTGCAGATAGATCGCATTGCCGTGCTCACCACCGACCTCACCGCGCGCGACGTTGATGCCGTAAGCCACGAGCAGGTTGAGAATGTCGCGCAGGATGCCGATGCGGTTCTGGCAGTGGACTTTGATGCGCATAGAAAGAGGCCCGGTTGAACGAAGAGAAACCTGTAGGAGTGAGCCTGCTCGCGATAGCGGTGTGTCATTCAGATCAGTGCTGTCTGACACACCGCTATCGCGAGCAGGCTCACTCCTACAGGGGAACAGCGCACGACTTTATGTCGAGGCGAGCAATTTGTTGTCAAGATTATGTGACACCCACCGCCCTTTTCAAACCCGCCAATCGCCGCAAATGCGACTTATCCGGCAAAGCGTAACGATTACTTTACGAAAACCAGAGAAAATTCCTACGGCAGGTGGTTCAACCTGCTGCACATCCACACGCTCTCGGGTAATCCTCTCTCCATCGCTGGACATAACAAAAACGAATTCCCCTAGCAGGAGAGCAGCATGAAGCAGACGCAATACGTGGCTCGCGAGCCCGACGCGCAAGGTTTTATCGATTACCCCGCCGAAGAACATGCGGTGTGGAACACGCTGATCACTCGCCAATTGAAAGTGATCGAAGGGCGTGCCTGTCAGGAATACCTGGACGGGATCGAAAAACTCGGTCTGCCCCACGACCGCATCCCGCAGCTCGGCGAGATCAATAAGGTGCTTGGCGAAACCACCGGCTGGCAGGTTGCGCGCGTGCCGGCGCTGATTCCCTTCCAGACGTTTTTTGAATTGCTCGCCAGCAAGCAGTTTCCTGTCGCGACGTTTATCCGTACCCGCGAAGAGCTGGATTACCTGCAAGAGCCGGACATTTTTCACGAGATATTCGGGCACTGCCCGCTGCTGACCAACCCGTACTTCGCTGAATTCACCCACACCTACGGCAAGCTCGGCCTGCAAGCGACCAAGGAAGAACGCGTGTATCTGGCGCGCCTGTACTGGATGACCATCGAATTCGGTCTGGTCGATACGCCGCAAGGCAAGCGCATCTACGGTGGCGGCATTCTGTCCTCGCCAAAAGAGACCGTTTACTGCCTGTCAGACGAGCCTGAGCATCAAGCCTTCGATCCGCTCGAAGCGATGCGCACGCCGTATCGCATCGATATCCTGCAGCCGCTGTATTTTGTCCTGCCCAACCTCAAGCGCCTGTTCGACGTCGCGCATGAAGACATCATGGCCATGGTGCGCCAGGGCATGCAGCTTGGCTTGCACGCGCCAAAATTTCCGCCGAAACCCAAAGCCGCCTGAACCGCGACCTTTGCTGACAATTGCGCCTGTGCGTCGCCGCCACTTTGGTTTAGCGTGACGGTACCGACGGGCGCACACCCTTGAATAAAAAACACACTCGATTTCAGGAACCGACCATGTCCACTTTGAACCAAGCCCACTGCGAAGCCTGCCGCGCCGATGCGCCACAAGTCAGCGATGAAGAACTGCCGATCCTGATCAAGCAGATCCCTGACTGGAACATCGAAGTCCGCGACGGCATCATGCAGCTGGAGAAAGTCTTCCTGTTCAAGAACTTCAAGCACGCGCTGGCGTTCACCAACGCCATCGGCGAAATCTCCGAAGCCGAAGGTCACCACCCGGGCCTGCTGACCGAGTGGGGCAAAGTCACCGTGACCTGGTGGAGCCACTCGATCAAAGGCCTGCACCGTAACGACTTCATCATGGCCGCGCGCACTGACGAAGTGGCCAAGACCGCAGAAGGACGCAAGTAATGCACTTCGACGCCATCGGCCGGGTGCCCGGCGACCCGATCCTCGGCTTGATGGAGGCTTACGCGCAGGACAGTAATCCGCGCAAGTTCGACCTCGGCGTTGGCGTCTACAAGGACGCCCAGGGCCTGACGCCGATTCCCGAGGCGGTGAAAATTGCCGAAGCGCGGCTGGTGGAAAGCCAGGACACCAAGACCTACATCGGCGGCCACGGCAATCCGCTGTTTGGCAAGGTCATCAATGAGCTGGTGCTTGGCGCCGACTCGAAGCTGATTGCCGAACAACGTGCCGGCGCCACCCAGACGCCGGGCGGCACTGGCGCCTTGCGCCTGGCGGCCGACTTCATCGCCCAGTGCCTGCCGGGCAAAGGCGTGTGGCTGAGCAACCCGACCTGGCCGATCCACGAAACCATTTTCGCTGCGGCCGGGGTCAAGGTCAGTCACTACCCGTACGTGGGCAGCGACAACCGCCTCGACGTCGAAGCGATGCTCGCCGTGCTCAAGGAAGCGCCAAAAGGTGATGTGGTGCTGCTGCATGCCTGCTGCCACAACCCGACCGGTTTCGACCTCAGCCATGATGACTGGCAACGCGTGCTCGAGGTCGTGCGCAGCCGTGATCTGCTGCCGCTGATCGACTTCGCTTATCAAGGCTTTGGCGATGGTCTGGAGCAAGACGCGTGGTCGACGCGGTTGTTCGCGGCACAGGTGCCCGAGTTGTTGATCACCAGCTCCTGCTCGAAGAACTTCGGTTTGTACCGCGACCGCACCGGGGCGCTGATCGTCTGCGCGAAAAGCCCTGACAAGCTGATCGACATTCGCAGCCAACTGGCCAATATCGCCCGCAACCTTTGGTCGACACCGCCGGATCATGGTGCTGCGGTGGTGGCAACCATTCTTGCCGATCCGGAGCTGAAAGCCCGTTGGGCCGATGAGGTGGAAGCCATGCGCCTGCGCATCGCGCAACTGCGCAGCGGCCTGGTCGAGGCGCTGGAACCGCACGGTTTGCGCGAACGCTTTGCGCACATTGGCGTGCAGCGCGGGATGTTCTCCTACACCGGGTTGTCGCCGGAGCAGGTCAAGCATCTGCGCGAGCGGCACAGCGTGTACATGGTCAGCTCCGGCCGGGCCAACGTCGCCGGCATCGACGCCACCCGCCTCGCCTTGCTTGCCGACGCCATCGCTGACGCCTGCAAATAATACAAGCGGCGCAATTCCGCTGTGGGAGCGAGCCTGCTCGCGAAGGCGGTGTATCAGTCAGCTTCAATGTTGATTGATACACCGCTATCGCGAGCAGGCTCACTCCCACATTTTTTTGCGTTGACCTCTCGCCCCTGCGGCCATCTGTCGCATTAATTTGAATTAAAAGTCTGATTGTCATTTTTCCTGCTGTATCCTGCGCAGGCTTTGTAAAAGCGCGGAGCACCTGATCTATCAACAGACTTAGCGAGGAGCGCAACCATGCACGAGATTCCTAATCTCCCCTTCCCAAGCCTGCACGTACCTGAGCAGACGACCCCGCAACACGCCGGCGCCGAAAAGCCCGAGCCGCAAGAAGCCGCTGACAGCCGCAAAGCCGACAGCGAAGCGTAAGACCCGCCGTACAGACCGTGTGGAAAGCGCTAACATGCGCTTTCCACACTGCCTGAAACCCGAGCCCGCCATGACCGACGAATTCTCCGAAAGCCAAGCCGCCGTCCTGATCGGTGCGACCGAGAAAATGATCGACATCTGGAACCGCCTCTCCCCCGAGAAACAGGCCGCCCTGCTCGCACGTTTCGGCAGCGAAGAGAACGCCCTCGCCGCCTTGGTTACCACTCAACTGGTTGCTCCAGCCCAGTCCTGAACGCGCCGCCGGGCAAATAGTTTTACTTTTCCCAGCCTCTGATCGGTTCACGCCGGTATCATGAGCAGCCTATCTAATCTGCTGCTCCCGTGGATCGTTACCCATGTCGTCCTCTATACCCGAGCCCCAGCGCCCTCTGGCGGTTACGCTGCAAGTCGTTTCCATCGTCCTTTTCACCTTTATCGGTTACCTGAACATCGGCATTCCGCTGGCGGTGTTGCCCGGTTACGTGCACAGCGACCTCGGTTTTGGCGCGGTGATCGCCGGGCTGGTGATCAGCGTGCAATACCTCGCCACCCTGCTCAGCCGCCCCTACGCCGGCAAGATCATCGACAACCAGGGCAGCAAACGCGCGGTGATGATCGGTCTGGCCGGCTGTGGCTTGAGCGGTGTGTTCATGCTGCTTTCGGCGTGGACGCCAGGCCTCCCGCTGTTCAGTCTGATCAGTCTGTTGATCGGCCGTCTGGTATTGGGCAGCGCCGAGAGTCTGGTCGGCTCCGGCTCGATTGGCTGGGGCATCGGCCGCGTCGGTGCGGTCAACACCGCCAAAGTGATTTCCTGGAACGGCATCGCCAGCTACGGCGCGCTGGCGATCGGTGCGCCGTTCGGCGTCTGGCTGGTGGGCCGGTTGGGCCTGTGGAGCATGGGCGTCAGCATCATCCTGCTGGCCCTGCTCGGCCTGGCGCTGGCGTGGCCAAAAACCGCCGCGCCGATTGTTGCCGGTGAGCGCCTGCCGTTCATCCATGTGCTCGGTAAAGTCTTCCCCCATGGCTGCGGCCTGGCGCTGGGCTCAATCGGTTTCGGCACCATCGCCACGTTCATTACCCTGTATTACGCGACGCAGCATTGGGACAACGCGGTGCTGTGCCTGAGCCTGTTCGGCGCCAGCTTCATTGGTGCGCGGCTGCTGTTCGGTAATTTGATCAACCGCCTTGGCGGCTTCCGCGTCGCGATTGCCTGCCTGTCGGTGGAAACACTGGGGTTGTTACTGCTGTGGATCGCACCGGATGCACACTGGGCGCTGGCCGGCGCAGCGTTGAGCGGGTTTGGCTTTTCGCTGGTGTTCCCGGCGCTGGGCGTCGAGGCAGTGAATCTGGTGCCGGCCTCAAGCCGTGGTGCGGCGGTCGGCGCTTACTCGCTGTTCATCGATTTGTCGCTGGGGATTACCGGGCCATTGGCCGGGGCGATTGCGGCGGGATTCGGTTTCGCTTCGATCTTTCTGTTCGCTGCGCTTGCCGCGTTGAGCGGGCTCGGCTTGAGCGTCTATCTGTACAGGCACACCGCGAAGTACCGCGAGGACTAGAAATCGACCTTGCCGCGCCCGGCCTTGATGTCGCCGCGCTTGGACTTGGATTCGAGCCGACGCTTCTTCGAACCGAGAGTCGGCTTGGTCGGGCGGCGTTTCTTTTCCACTTTGGTCGCGCTGAGGATCAGCTCGACCAACCGCTCCAGCGCATCGGCGCGGTTGGCTTCCTGGGTGCGGTATTGCTGCGCCTTGATGATCAACACGCCGTCGCTGGTGATGCGACTGTCACGCAGCGCCAGCAGCCGTTCCTTGTAGAACTCGGGCAGCGATGAGTTGGGAATGTCGAAGCGCAGGTGCATGGCGCTCGACACCTTGTTGACGTTCTGCCCACCGGCGCCCTGCGCGCGGATGGCCGTCAGCTCGATCTCGGCATCAGGCAGATGCACGTTGTTGGAAATCACCAGCATGGAAAAGCGTCCGTATTCAGAGGGTGCAGGATACCTTGGAAACGAATCTCAAGCCTGTCACAGATCCCCTGTAGGAGTGAGCCTGCTCGCGATAGCGGTGTATCAGGTACATATTCGTCGACTGACACACCGCTATCGCGAGCAGGCTCACTCCTACAAGGGAATTGCATGAGGCTGAAAACAACAAACCCGGCACATTGGCCGGGTTTGTTGATTCTGCGCGCGCGGTTATTTCGCGGTTGCAGGCAACGCGGTTTGCGCACTGCGCTTGTTCTTGATCAGGTAGCAGACCCACATGAACACCACCCACACCGGAATCGCGTACACCGAGATCTGAATGCCGGGGATCAGCAGCATCACCCCGAGGATGAACACCACGAACGCCAGGCAGACGAAGTTGCCGTACGGGTACCACAGCGCCTTGAACAGCGGCGTCTGCCGGGTCTGGTTCATGTGCTGGCGGAACTTGAAGTGCGAGAAGCTGATCATCGCCCAGTTGATCACCAGCGTCGCAACCACCAGCGACATCAACAGTTCCAGCGCATGTTGCGGGATCAAATAGTTGAGCAGCACGGCAACCAGCGTCACTGCCGCCGACGCGAGGATCGAACGCACCGGCACGCCGCGTTTGTCGATCTTCGCCAGGCCTTTCGGCGCATCGCCCTGCTCGGCCATGCCCAGCAGCATGCGGCTGTTGCAGTAGGTGCCGCTGTTGTACACCGACAGCGCCGCCGTCAACACGACGAAGTTGAGGATGTGCGCAGCGGTATTGCTGCCGAGCATGGAGAACACCTGCACGAACGGGCTGCCGCTGTACGAATCACCCGAAGCGTTGAGGGTTTCCAGCAGGCTGTCCCACGGCGTCAGCGACAACAGGATCACCAGCGCACCGATGTAGAAAATCAGGATGCGGTAGATCACCTGATTGATTGCTTTCGGGATCACGGTTTTTGGCTTGTCAGCTTCGGCTGCGGTGAAACCGAGCATTTCCAGACCGCCGAAGGAGAACATGATGATCGCCATGGCCATCACCAGACCGCTGACGCCATTGGGGAAAAACCCGCCGTGAGACCACAGGTTAGTGACCGAAGCCTGAGGGCCGCCGTTGCCGCTGACCAGCAAGTAGCTGCCCAGGGCAATCATGCCGACGATTGCCACGACCTTGATGATCGCGAACCAGAACTCGGCTTCACCGAAGACTTTGACGTTGGCCAGGTTGATCGCGTTGATCAGCACGAAGAACGCCGCCGCCGAGACCCAGGTCGGGATGTCCGGCGCCCAGTAATGAATGTACTTGCCGACGGCGGTCAGCTCGGACATGCCCACCAGGATGTACAGAATCCAGCAGTTCCAGCCCGACAGGAAACCGGCGAAGCCGCCCCAGTATTTGTGCGCAAAATGGCTGAAGGAACCGGCCACCGGCTCTTCAACGATCATCTCGCCCAGTTGGCGCATGATCATGAAGGCGATGAAGCCGCAGATGGCGTAGCCGAGGATCATCGACGGGCCGGCGGATTTCAGCACCCCGGCCGAGCCGAGGAACAATCCGGTACCGATCGCGCCACCGAGGGCGATCAGTTGAATGTGGCGATTTTTCAGGCCGCGTTTCAGCTCGCCTGACTGCGAGGGTTGTCCACTCATGAAAAAGGTCTCACGCAAGGTTTGATGGTGTGCAGTAGACGTTGCTGCAAGGTTGCGATTTCAGGCAGCCCCGATCAAACCCCAGCGCAGGCACCAGGAGTTCAGCTTGTTTACAACGGTCATGCGTCACCTGCTTGTTTTTATCTGTGACGAAATCGAACCCGGCACGCTTGTGGCGCGACGGAGTGAACAAGGCGGGTAGCCTTGAGATTTGCGCGATTACGCAGAGGGTCACAGTTAAAACGCGGCGCATTGTACACCGCTAACCCCCTGCTGCCAGACTCCGCTGGATCAGCGTGTCGGTTGCCGGGATTGCGTGTGTCCGCCTCGAGAGGTTCGGGCGGCTGCGAAAATTGAGTCAGGCCTTTGCAGACCATCGGCGTGGACGAGGAAAAAACCGTCCCACGGAGCGAAGTGGAGATCAGTCACGGCGTTCATTGCGCCTCCTTCTTGTTATGCACCTGCACGGCAGGCATGGGCCGCATCTCACCTTGCAAACGCCGCTGAAACAAGCGCACCAGAGCCTTGCGCGGCCCCCGGCAGGACGGCATTCGGCAGATTTTCCTTACAGCGCTTCGCTTGTTGGTGATTCAGGCGGTCTGGCGCTGTTTTTCGTAAATATTCTCTGACAGTGCGTAACGTAAAGTTTCCAATTCAGAACAATCCGTAGGACGTCTGCAAATTGACGGTAGCAAGCTTGCTAATGAAATGCGCAGGCTAGTTTTTTGTTTTCAAATAAGAAAAACGACCGCAAAAAACAGAACAAAAAGTCTATTTAAAAATTAAATGGATAATTTTTTGCATTACAAAAGCCGCTGAACTAGGTTTTTCACGACTCGCCGGCCACCTCGACCGGCCAGTCATAAACCGTGAAAGTCATCTAGGAGATCGACCATGCAAGCACTGGAAAAAGACTTGGATACCGAACTGCAACTGGACGAATGGTTTGAAGCACCGACCCATGAGGCCGCCGTGGAAATGATGCAAGCCGACGCGGTCGTACCGTTCGGCACGGCGATGTGGCCTCTGTAAGACATCCCCGGGCAGGCACGGTCCGGCCGGTCGTGCCTGCCGCTTCATTTTCCGGTCAGTCAGGGAGGACTCATGGACAAGCCCCGCGCCATCTCGCATTTCCTTTACTACCTCGAACACCACCCTGCCCTCGCCGGCCTCGATTCGGCAAAGGTATTGCTCGGCCACACCGCCGATTACGAAGCCCTGACCGGTGCCATCGCCGAACAGGCCGGCGAGCATCCGCGCTTCCGTTTCAGCGCCCGCCGCCTGGACCTGGAAAGCACCGCAGCGCTGGCCGAGGCGATTGGCGACAGCGATCTGTACATTTTCTTCTACGACTCTTCGACCCTGCCCAACCCGCGCCCCGACGGCCCGGAATTCGTCCGCGCGCTGCAAGCGGTGATGGCGGAAAACTGGAAGAAGTCGCTGCTGTTCAAGGATTACGGCGATTATTTCTACGACACCTTCAGCGTCACCCCGCAGCGCATCGCCGGCCTCAACAGCCACTTGATCCAGCGCATGTCGCAGGCGACCACGTTGAGCTTCAAGGACGATGACGGCTCATGGTTCGAAACGCCGATGAGCAGCATCAAGAAATGGACCGACATCAACGGGGTCGGCAACTTTGACTTGGCCCCTGGCGAGATCGCCACGCACAGCGAAGCCATCAACGGCCATGTGAAATTCAAGGGCACCTTCCTCAGCACCATTCCGTTTGCGCGCAAGTACGGCGTGCTGGAATCGCCGCTGGAACTGTGGATCGAGAACTCGACCATCAGCCGCATCGCCACCGACGTGCCGGGGCTGGAGCATGATTTCAACAAATACCTCGACGCCAACCCGTCGAACCGGCGCATCGAGGAACTAGGGATTGGCACCAATGAAGGTGTGAAGGATTTGTACGCGCGCAATGCCGGGTTCGAGGAGCGGCACTGCGGCCTGCACCTGGGGCTGGGTGGCGGGGCGAAGGGCAGTCATCACCTTGATTTGATCTTCTCAGGTGGCGTTTTGGCGCTGGATGACAAACCGGTATTCGACGGGCGATTTGTGTTTTAAGGCTGGAATTGACGGTGCAGCTTCAGGCCTCATCGCGGGCAAGCCCGCTCCCACAGGTTTCGTTGGTGTACACAATATCTGTGAACGACAGAAAACCCTGTGGGAGCGGGCTTGCCCGCGATGGGGCCTGCCCAGCCACCACCACACTTTCGCCAGATGAAAAAAAACGCCAACCCCGCGGTTGGCGTTTTTTCATTCGGCACTAAACCCGATTACTCCGGCTTCTTGCGTCCAAAACCCGGGCGCTGACCGGAGCCGGCCGGTGCGCCGCGGCGCTTGCCCGAGGGCTTGTCGCCGTCGACCAGTTTGATCCCCGGACGCTTCGGCGCCGGTTTGGCCGGGCGCTTGTTGGTGGTGTCCGCCGGACGATCCGCCACTGGCGTACCGCGACCGGCCGGTGCACGACCTTCGCCACGCTCGGTACGGCCGTTGGCCGGACGCGGTGCGCGCTCGCCATCGCGGGCGACCGGCTTGCGACCTGGACGCTCGCCTTCGATCTGCGGCTCACGGCTCGGGCGCGGCGCGGTTGGCGCGCCAGCGGCAGGACGCAGGGTGCGCACGCGCTCGGTCTTGGCCATCGGCCGCGACGATTTACGCTGCATGCGTTCCAGTTTGTCCTTGCTCTTGGCGTTCAACTGCGGCATCGCCACCGGGGTCAGGCCGACTTCAGCGCTGAGCACGTCGACTTCGTACTGGCTCATTTCGCGCCAGCGGCCCATCGGCAGATCCGAGTTGAGGAACACCGGACCGAAACGCACGCGCTTCAGGCGGCTGACCACCAGACCCTGCGATTCCCACAGACGACGCACTTCACGGTTACGCCCTTCCATGACCACGCAGTGGTACCAATGGTTGAAACCTTCGCCGCCCGGTGCCTGTTGAATGTCGGTGAAACGCGCCGGGCCGTCTTCCAGCACCACGCCGGCTTTCAGGCGCTCGATCATCTCGTCGTCGACTTCACCGCGTACACGCACGGCGTATTCACGGTCCATCTCGTAGGACGGGTGCATCAGGCGGTTGGCCAGTTCACCGTCGGTGGTGAACATCAGCAGACCGGTGGTGTTGATGTCGAGACGACCGATGTTGATCCAGCGGCCTTCTTTCGGACGCGGCAGCTTGTCGAACACGGTCGGACGGCCTTCCGGGTCGTCACGGGTGCAGATTTCGCCATCGGGCTTGTTGTACATGATCACGCGGCGGACCGACTCGGCGGCTTCTTCGCGCTTGATCACCTTGCCATCGATGGTGATGGCGTCGTGCATGTCGACGCGCAGGCCGAGGGTGGCGTCTTTGCCATTGACCTTGATGCGGCCCTGGCTGATCCAGGATTCGACGTCACGGCGCGAGCCGACGCCGATACGGGCGAGGACTTTCTGCAGCTTTTCGCCTGCTGGTCCGATTTCCTGGTCGTCTTTCTGATTGATGTCACTCATCTGGGCACCTCCCGGTGTGGTCTGTTCAGGCGGCGCCTGAAGCATTGGAATCTGGTTTTCGGCCGAAGGGATCGGTGAAGGGTCGCGAATCATACGCGGATGTACGGCATTGCGCATCAGAGACTAGCTGATCGAACGCAGGTTATTTGTTTTTCCGCCGACCGGCACCGCGCAGTTTGATCAGGCGCAACGCGGCTTCGGCGAGCACGGTGCGCTTGTCATCCTTGTCGAGTTTTTTCCAGGCCTTGATTTCGCGCTTGCTGCGGCCGCAGCCGAGGCAAATGTCGTCGGAGAATTTGCAGAGGCTGATGCACGGGTCTTTTGTCGAACTCATCGCTGTCTCCAGAAACACACAAGTCCCTTGCAGGAGTGAGCCTGCTCGCGATAGCGGAGTGTCTGACGAGAAGATGTCGACTGACACACCGCTATCGCGAGCAGGCTCACTCCTACAGGGGACGGCGGTGTTCTTTAAATGGGGTCAGTCCTCGAATTCGCGCCGTTCGGCTTCGATGGCTTCGGCCAGTGCGCGGGCTTCGGCTTCTTCTTCGCTGAGCTCGGGCTCCGGCGGTTCAAGGGCGGCGACGGCGGCCAGGAGTTTCTCACGGGCCTCGGCGACACCGAGAACGTCGTCTTCAGCCTCGGCTTCAGGCTCGGCTTCGAGTTCAACGTCAAGGGTCGGCTCGCTTAGCTCAGGCTCGCTGATCGATGTTTCAGCATCAGCACCATCGCGCAGCAAATCGTCAAAATCGGTCTTGATCCCCTCCTCCATGCTGTCCAGCTCCAGCAGCAGGCTGTGGAAGCTGGTTTCCTCTTTTTCTTCTTCCGGCTCGGCACTGGCATCGGCCAGTTCCTGCAGACTTTGCGGCACCGGCGCGTCGTCGAAATCGAGGACCGGTTCGGCTTCCATCTCGCGCAGTTCGGCCAGCGGCGGCAGGTCTTCGAGGTTTTTCAGGTTGAAGTGATCGAGAAACGCCTTGGTAGTGGCAAACATCGCCGGCTTGCCCGGCACGTCGCGGTAACCGACGACGCGGATCCACTCACGCTCGAGCAGGGTTTTGGTGATGTTGCTGTTGACCGCCACGCCACGCACGTCTTCGATCTCGCCACGGGTAATCGGCTGGCGATAGGCGATCAGCGCGATGGTTTCGAGCAAGGCGCGCGAATAACGTTGCGGGCGCTCTTCCCACAGTCGGCCCACCCACGGTGAAAACTTCTCGCGGATCTGCAAGCGGTAGCCCGACGAGACTTCCTTGAGTTCGAAGGCGCGGCCCTCGCAGGACTTGCCCAGCAGGCTCAGGGCTTTCTTGAAGACCGCCGGCTCCGGCCGCTCGCCTTCTTCGAACAGTTCATACAGGCGCTCAAGCGATTGCGGTTTTCCCGAGGCCAACAGAAAGGCTTCAAGCAGGGGCGCCAGCTCGCGGGGTTCAGTCAGGTTCATACAGGGACTCGTTATTCGGCTCGGGCTCGCACGTGGATCGCGGCGAACGGCTCATTCTGCACCAGCTCGACCAAGGATTCCTTGACCAGTTCCAGGATCGCCATAAAGGTCACCACCACACCGAGGCGACCTTCTTCGGCGGTAAACAGCTCGACAAACGGCACGAAACCGCCGCCCTTGAGCCGCTCCAGCACATCGCTCATGCGCTCGCGGGTGGACAGCGCTTCGCGGCTGACCTGGTGACTTTCAAACATGTCGCCACGGCGCAACACTTCGGCCATGCACATCAGAATCTCTTCCAGCGCCACGTCGGGCAGCAGCTTGCGCGCCCGCGCTTCCGGGGCATCGAGCTTGGGCACGATCACATCACGACCGACACGGCTCAGGCCATCGATACCTTCGGCAGCGGCCTTGAAGCGTTCGTACTCCTGCAAGCGGCGGATCAGCTCGGCGCGCGGGTCGTCTTCTTCGTCTTCGACGGTTTCGGCGCGCGGCAGGAGCATGCGCGATTTGATCTCGGCGAGCATCGCCGCCATCACCAGATACTCGGCAGCCAGTTCCAGACGCACCGACTGCATCAACTCGACATAGCCCATGTACTGGCGGGTGATTTCCGCCACCGGGATGTCAAGGATGTTGATGTTCTGTTTGCGGATCAGGTACAGCAGCAGGTCGAGCGGGCCTTCGAAGGCCTCGAGAAAGACTTCCAGCGCATCCGGCGGAATGTACAGATCCAGCGGCATTTCCATGACCGCCTGGCCATAGACCATGGCAAACGGCAGTTCCTGCTGGGCGCCGGCCTGGGGATCGACGACGGTTTCCACTGCGGACATTCAGGCCTCGACCATGAACGGCGTCGGGTCGCCGCAACCAACGCGGACTACTTCCGGGTCGTCGCCGGTGAGGTCAATCACCGTGGACGCCTTGATGCCGCCAAAACCGCCGTCGATGATCAGATCAACCTGATGCTCGAGCAACTGGCGCATTTCGTACGGATCGCTGAGCGGGTCTTCATCGCCCGGCATGATCAGCGTTACGCTCATCAGCGGCTCGCCCAGTTCGGCCAGCAGCGCCAGCGCGATCGGATGGCTCGGCACGCGCAAACCGATGGTGCGCTTTTTCGGGTGCAGCAACAGGCGCGGTACTTCGCGGGTGGCGTTGAGAATAAAGGTGTACGGGCCCGGCAGATGCGCCTTGAGAATACGGAACGTGCCGGTGTCGATCTTGGCGTAGTTGCCCAGTTGCGACAGGTCGCTGCAGATCAGCGCAAAGTTATGTTTCTCGTCGAGCTGACGCAAACGGCGCACGCGCTCGATGGCGGTCTTGTCGCCAATCTGGCAACCGATCGCGTAGGAAGAGTCCGTGGGATAGATCACCACCCCGCCCTTGCGGATGATCTCGACCGCCTGTTTGATCAGGCGCGCTTGCGGGTTTTCCGGATGTATCTGGAAAAATTGACTCACATTCTCTACCTGTTCAGACGGCGGCAATAACTGGGTCATGTTTGAACCGACACCACAGGGGTGGAAGGTCCTCGGGAACCGGCCGGTACTGGCCGATCTCGGACCAGCCGCCAGGGCCATGGAAGTCACTGCCGGCGCTGACCAGCAGACCGAACTCACGGGCAAGGATCGCCAGGCTGCCCACCTGTTCCGCAGGCTGATAGCCATTGACCACTTCAATGGCATGCCCGCCCGCTTGAATATAGTCGGCAATCAGCTTGCGGCGCTTGCTGCGGGTGAAATCATAGTGCCACGGGTGCGCCAGGCTGACCCAGGCACCGGCGGCGCGCAGCGTGCCGACGGTGTCTTCCAGTGTCGGCCAGTGCAACTTGACGTCACCGAGCTTGCCGGCGCCGAGCCATTTGCGAAATGCCTCGGCGCGATCCTTGACGTAACCTTCGCGCACCATCCAGTCGGCGAAATGCGGACGGGCCGGCGCGTTGCCACTGTCGCCCAGTTCCTGCTGGATCTGCCGGGCGCCGTCGAGGGCACCGGGCATGCCCTTGAGGGCGAGTTTGCGGCTTATTTCTTCCGACCGCAGCCAGCGACCATCGTGCAATTTGGCGATCGCTTCGACCAACGGTGCGGCGTTGACGTCGAAACCGTAGCCCAGCACATGAATGGTCGCCCCGCCCCAGGTGCAGGACAACTCGACGCCGTTGATCAGTTGCATGCCCAGCTCAGTGGCGGCCGTGCGCGCTTCGGCGAGGCCTTCAAGGGTGTCATGGTCAGTCAACGCCAGGACTTGCACGCCGTTTTCGAACGCACGCGCAACCAGAACCGCAGGCGCCAGGGCGCCATCGGAGGCCGTGCTGTGGCAGTGCAAATCAACATTCACGGGGAGTTGTAACCTCAAATCAGCTGGCGCTATCGCGCGCCCATATGTTTGTTATTATGCCGCCACATCCAGCTTCTGGCTCTCACTGTGAAACAATTCATCGATTTCATCCCGCTTCTGCTGTTTTTCATTGTTTACAAACTTGATCCACGGGTCGTCGATATCGCCGGCCAGCAAGTGACCGTAGGCGGTATCTACAGCGCCACGGCGATGCTGATCATCAGCTCCCTGGTGGTCTACGGCGCGCTGTTCATCAAACAGCGCAAGCTGGAAAAGAGCCAATGGCTGACCCTGATCGCCTGCCTGGTGTTCGGCAGCCTGACCCTGGCCTTCCACAGCGAAACCTTCCTGAAATGGAAAGCGCCGGTGGTCAACTGGCTGTTCGCCGCGGCCTTCATTGGTAGCCACTTCATTGGTGATCGCCTGCTGATCAAACGCATCATGGGCCATGCGCTGACCCTGCCGGACCCGGTCTGGACGCGCCTGAACATCGCGTGGATCGGTTTTTTCCTGTTCTGCGGCGCCGCCAACCTGTTCGTCGCCTTCACCTTCCAGAGCATCTGGGTCGACTTCAAGGTGTTCGGCAGCCTGGGCATGACCGTGCTGTTCCTGGTCGCACAGGGCGTTTACCTGTCGCGTCACCTGCACGACGCCGATACCACAACACCAAAAACCGAGGACTGACATGCTCTATGCCATCATTGCCACCGACGTCGCCAACTCGCTCGAAGCCCGCCTCGCCGCGCGCCCGGCGCATCTGGAGCGCCTGCAAGCGCTCAAGGGCGAAGGCCGCATCGTGCTCGCCGGCCCGCACCCGGCGGTCGACAGCAATGATCCGGGCGCTGCGGGTTTCACTGGCAGCCTGATCGTCGCCGAATTCGATTCGCTGAGCGCCGCGCAGGCCTGGGCGGACGCCGATCCGTACATCGCTGCCGGCGTCTACGCCAATGTCGTGGTCAAGCCGTTCAAGCAAGTCCTGCCTTAAGCCTGTCCCCACGCGATGAACCTTGTCGGTTCATCGCGTTCTCAATCGCTCATTATTCTCGTTTGCCTGCCGACAACCTGCCCAATATCCATTGCAAACAGGTGTCGCGATGCGCAAGGGTCCGTTGTGTCTGATGTGGGTCACGTTGTCGATCATGGCGCCCGCCCATGGTGAGGAAATCACTGATGGCGGCAGTTCCACGCCATTTTCGCTGAGTGCCGGCAGCCAGATCACCGAGTTGCAGCAGCGCCTCAAGGCCAGCGAGCAACAACGAGAAGAACTGAGCAAACAACTGCAAAATGCCGACAACACCCGTGAAAGCGCCCAGCTTGCCCGGTTGCGCCAGGAGAACCAGCGCCTGAAGCTGCAACTCAAGGAAGCGCAGGCCAGTCCGCTGCCGCGTCTGCTGACCGATCAGCAACAGTGGTTCGTCACGGGCGCCGGGGTAGCGCTATTGGCGCTGCTCTGCGGTATCTTTGCCAGTGGAGCAAGCCGAAAACGTCGGCAATGGCTAAATTGAGTGAGTCATGAGCGAGCTGTTATTGATTGATGATGACCAGGAGTTGTGTGAACTCCTGAGTAGCTGGTTGAGCCAGGAAGGCTTCCAGGTGCGCGCCTGCCACGATGGTCAGAGTGCCCGCAAGGCCTTGGCCGAAACCGCTCCGGCGGCGGTGGTGCTGGACGTGATGCTGCCCGACGGCAGCGGTCTGGAACTGCTCAAGCAATTGCGCAACGATCACGCCGATCTGCCGGTGCTGATGCTCTCGGCCCGCGGCGAGCCGCTGGACCGCATCCTCGGTCTGGAGCTGGGCGCCGACGATTATCTGGCCAAGCCTTGCGATCCGCGCGAACTGACTGCACGCCTGCGCGCCGTGTTGCGCCGTAGCCACCCGGCGGCGGTGTCGACGCAGCTTGAGCTGGGTGATTTGAGTTTCAGCCCGGTGCGCGGCGTGGTCAGCATCGATGAAAAAGAACAGACCCTCACTGTCTCCGAAAGCCGTTTGCTCGAAGCCCTGCTCAAGCAGCCTGGCGAGCCGCTGGACAAACAGGAACTGGCGCAGATCGCCCTTGGCCGCAAGTTGACGCTGTATGACCGTAGCCTCGACATGCATGTCAGCAATTTGCGCAGGAAGATCGGCCCTCACCCGGACGGACGGCCGCGGATCGTTGCGTTGCGGAGTCGGGGTTATTACTACAGCCTTTGAGTCGGCGCAGTTTGCCTGTGCGGGTAGCTGGCTATGGTGCGTTTTGAGTGCATATCCGTTGCTGCGGTAACGGCGGCTTAGGGTTTCGCCCTTACGGCGAGTCCCTTTTTCAGACGCCAAAAAGGAACCAAAAGGCTTTGCTCCTGCGTTCGGCCCTCGCAGGCTCGGGTCCCTTCGCTGCGGAATCGATCCGGGCGCAGCGGCTACGGTTTGCTTCGCTGCACCTACTTCCGCTG